>JAOUPL010000007.1 GCA_029879825.1 Candidatus Bathyarchaeota archaeon | reverse complement strand
AGCCCAGCCGCGGGAAAGGGAGTCGGCGTATGGGGCGACCATTTCAACACCCGCGAACAAATCTTCGACCATTTCCTAGCCAATTATGAATATGGCCCGGTGATAATAGAGGAAAAAATCGAGGGCGAAGAATCCAGCTTCCAAGCATTTTGCGATGGAAAACATTTGGTTCCTTTGCCAGAAACACGGGACTACAAGAGGGCCTTCGATGAGGATAAGGGTCCAAACACTGGTGGAATGGGCTCCTACAAAGACGTAGGCGCCATATTACCCTTTATGACCCCAGTAGACCGGGAGAAAGAAATCGAAATCATGGACAAAAATTTCAAAGAGTTGAAGGGGAAAGGAAGCAATCCTGAGTTGCGGGGCATCCCCTTCTACGGTGCTTTCATTCATACGAGCAGAGGACCAAAGATTTTAGAAAATAACAGCCGACCAGGCGATCCAGAAATACAGAATCTGTTGCCTGTACTGAAAGATGATTTCGTTGACGTGTGCTTCAAAATATTGGACGGAAACCTGACGAGAGTTGAATTTGAGGAGAAGGCTACCGTTGTGACCTACAAAGTTCCACCAAACTACGGCGGCTACGCAACAGTATTTCCTGAGCGAGTGAACAAAAACGAGATGGATAAACCCGTGGATCTAAACGGAGCACATAAGTTAGCCAAAAAATATGGGAACAAGATTAGAATTTATCCTGCCTCAATGGAGTTGAGGGAAGGAAAAACTTATGCCCTTGCGTCGAGGACCGTGTGCGTTGTCGGCATAGGAGACGATATTCAGAACGCCAGGGAGCTCTCTTTAAAGGGCATAAAGGCGATTAAAGGCGGAGCACTCTGGCACAGAAACGACATTGCATCGAGGGAACATATAGAAAGAAGCGTAAGGCACATGGAAAAGCTGAGGACGCTGTAATGGTTGCAGAGGCGTCGCAAACGAAAAACCAGAGAATATTCGTTACTGACTGTGAAGGCCCCATCTCAAAGAACGACAACGCCTTTGAGCTGACAAGCCATTTCGTTCCTAACGGAGAACAATTCTTTGCCTTGATAAGCAAGTATGATGATGTTCTAGCAGATATTGTTAAGAAGCCCGGATACAAAGCTGGAGACACGTTGAGGCTAATACTTCCTTTCTTGAAGGCTTATGGAGCAACCAACGGGAGGATAAGAGAATATTCCTCCAAAAACATCTTATTGGTTCCAAGCGCACGAGACACGCTACAATTTGTCAGGGATCTCATGCCTTCCTTCATCGTCAGCACCAGTTATGAGCAGTATATCTCTTCTTTATGCCGCCTAACCGGTTTTCCCTACGACAATGTTTACTGCACCAAACTAAACATCGACAAGTACGAGATGAGTAAAGAAGAAGCAAACAGACTGAAAGAAATTAGAGAGGAAATATCGACGATGTCTATGATTAACATCCTGGAAAACGCTAAGTCTGCCCATGATTTCTCCCAGAGAGACCAACAAACCATACACAGGTTAGATGAAATATTCTGGGAAGAAATTCCTAAAATGGAATCTGGCAAAATGTTGAAAGAGGTTAATCCGGTTGGTGGGCATGAGAAGGCTAAGGCGGTGCAAGATATTGTTGAGAAGCTGGATAGCCACCTTGACAATGTGATGTACGTGGGCGACAGCATCACGGACGTTCCGCCCTTTCAGTTGGTGAGAAAAAATGGAGGACTAAGCATTTCTTTTAATGGAAACGAATATGCCATTAGAGAAGCGGAAATCGCTGTTCTTTCAGGCAACACTATTGTAACTTCTGTTCTTGCGGAAGTCTTTAGCAGGTTGGGCAAGGACCATGTCATCAGACTGGTTGAAGAATGGGGTCCTTCTGGACTGAAAAGATATTGCGCCACTCTCATGCTGCGAGCAGGTATGTTTAAGTTGTATCCTGATGTCTTTCCTCAAGTTGAAATGATAACTGATGGCAACAGGGAGAGACTGAAAAAAGAAAGCCGCGCCTTCAGAAAAACTGTTAGAGGAGAAGACATAGGAAAGTTAGGATAATTTAACGCCTACACGTATCATGTTAGGTCTATCAAAATGTCGACAGCCTTTTCCACGAAGTTAACGCATTTGTTCAAGAAAACGTTCGAATCCCATGCTTTCTTCCGCTCTTTTGGGTCGGTCAGGTCATATCCAATAAGATCCCGACAGAAAACGCTACCAAGTTCTTTTTGGAACCCATCGTAAAACTTTAGCGCCAAGAAATAGGCTTTTTCCCTTTCCTTATCAATTGGTTTGTTACTTCCATACTTTTGACCGATTGCAATAACTCCTCCCGTCAACGCTCCGCACAAAGACCCTCTTCCTCCGATTCCACCGCCAAAGGCTGAGGCAATCTTCGGTTCAAAGGTTTTCTTTTCGTTCCAAAAGTCTTGCATCGCGAGTAAAACGCTTTGGGCGCAATTGTACCCTCCCCTAAAGAGCGACGCAGCCTTTTCCACGTAGACAGCCTTTTGGTTCATGAACTATTCACCGTAGTATCTGAGCGCCATCTTATCGATAATAGACTTTCTATACTTGGTATGAGCATCTCTTGCGTTCTGACCAACGCCAAAGTGGCTGAAGCCCCCCAGTCCTTAAAACACTTATAAAATATTCTTATCTCTTCATTTATTAACCAGTGATGTTATGAAAGTTGAAATTGAAGATACATACTCGGAAGCTTTCGACGGTTTATATTGTCGAGTCATAGTTACCGCTGATGATGAAGAAGTGTTGAAGAGGGCGACTGAAGATGCCACAGCCACACCCTCAATAGTGATCGGCAGAACCGAGGGAGGCATCGAGAGATGGTTAAGCGAGAAGGAAACCCCAGACGGACGAAAAGGTGCCATTTTACAGTTCTGGGGAGGAATCGGGAAGGGTAAGCCTCTCGAAGACTCGGTTAAAAAGCTGGAGGTGGAACTGTCATACCGCATACGGCAAGACATACTCGTGAAGCCGTTCACCGCCCTTTTTGATGCCTTGCTAAATCCGGATGGAAAAATCGATATGATGGAAAGGGTTGGCCGCTGCGGAGATGGTTTTGAGTGGGGAGAGAGACTTTACGGACGAAACATGATCGTTGTCCCAATCATGGTTTCTAACTTTCTTGTGGAGCGTCAGTTGGGTTACGCCAAGGGAGTGATGGGGACAAACTTCTGGTACATGTGCAAAACCAAGGCGGCAGTCATGGAAGCAGGCAGAAAGGCGCTCAAAGCCATACACCAAATTGAAGGAGTTATCACTCCCTTTGACATCTGCTCAGCTGGTTCGAAACCCGAGACAAACTTTCCATGGATAGGTCCCACCACCAACCACCCTTACTGTCCAACGCTGAAGGAAAAGTTGGGAAGGGAGTCAAAGGTTCCAGAAGTCGTAAATTACATTCCAGAGATCGTTATCAACGGAACATCCATAGAGACAGTAAAGGAAGCGATGAAGGTTGGTATCCAAAGCGTTCGCAACGTGAACGGAGTCGTTAAAATTTCGGCGGGAAATTACGAAGGAAAACTTGGAAGACATAAAATATACCTGCGAGAGTTGTTCCCATGACCTTCGATGTCATAGGCTTCGGCGCCCTAAACGTGGACAAACTGTATAAAGTAAACATGATTGCCAGAGAGGAAGAAGAAAGCTTCGTCATAGACTTCAAAGAAGCCTCAGGCGGTTCTGCCGCAAACACCATAGCAGGGTTGGCTAGACTGGGACTGAGAACGGGTTTTATTGGAAAAGTCGCTGAAGACCGTGAAGGAGAGCTTCTCCTAAGCGATTTCAGAAAAGAAAAAGTCGACACCAGCGGAATAGTGGTCTCGAAGGAAGGGAGAAGCGGTGTCGTCATGGGATACATCGACGAAAAGGGAGAAAGAGCTTTATACATTGACCCAGGCGTCAACGACTGGCTAGATTTCAAGGAAATCAACTTAGACTATGCCGCTGATACCCAATTTCTCCACCTAACATCCTTCGTTGGAGAAAAACCCTTCGAAGCTCAAAAACAACTCGTGAAAGAACTTTCTGGTGTTAAAATAAGTTTTGATCCTGGAGCCCTCTACGCAAGAAAGAGTTTGAAATCCTTGAAGCCGATAATTCAGGAAAGTTACGTTATGCTTCCAAATGAAAATGAAATTAGATTGCTTACAGGAAAAGACTATGAAAAGGGTTCAAAGATGCTGATAAACGAAGGTGTTGGCTTGGTTGCAGTTAAGCTGGGCGCGAGAGGATGCTACGTGACGAATGGCAAAGAGAGCCACTTAGTTGAGCCATATGAAAAGAAACTTGTGGACACAACAGGTGCTGGTGACGCCTTCTGTGCTGGTTTTATTTATGGTC
Source organism: Candidatus Bathyarchaeota archaeon (assembly GCA_029879825.1). GTDB lineage: Archaea > Thermoproteota > Bathyarchaeia > Bathyarchaeales > Bathyarchaeaceae > JAOUPL01. Next base: position 20,379 of record JAOUPL010000007.1, on the reverse strand, counting down.
TAATCAAGCGACGAGGCCTATACGAGTGCGGAAGACTAGGAAATTTCGTTGCAGCCCGTTGCATTGAGAAAGTTGGCGCAAGAAAGGGGTTGCCGAGGCTTTCAGCTCTTGAAGACTCCTCCAAACGTCTCCTAATTTAGTTAGATTTGCATCAATTATTCCCATTCTATTGTTGCTGGTGGTTTATGGGTAATATCGTACACAACTCGCGTGACTTGGGGTATTTCGTTTGTTATTCTGGTTGAGATTTTTTCCAGGATTTCGTAAGGTATCTTGGCGAAATTGGCTGTCATGGCTTCTTTGCTTTCGACAGCTCTGATGGCAATTGTGTAGCCGTAGGCTCTGGAGTCACCCTTTACTCCTGTGCTTTTCGTAGCCGACAAAACTGCGAAATACTGCCACAAACTTTTCTCCAGTCCGTTTCTCTCGATTTCTTCTGTCACGATTTTGTCCGCCTTCTTAACTATTTTGACTTTTTCTTCTGTCGGTTCACCGATAACCCTTGCTGCCAGACCTGGACCAGGAAATGGTTGCCTCAAAAGGATCTCTTTCGGCAATCCTAATGTTTCAGCAACCTTCCTAACTTCATCCTTATACAAGTCCCTCAAGGGCTCAACTATCGCTTTAAACTGAATCTTAGTGGGCAAACCGGCGACGTTGTGGTGAGTTTTTATCTTCTCTGAAAACTTTCTGATGCCGGACTCGATTCTATCAGGATAGATTGTTCCTTGTATAAAATATTCTGCACCAACCTTTCCTGCGACTTTTTCAAAAACCCTGATGAATTCCTCCCCAACGATTTGCCTTTTTCGTTCAGGATCTGTCACTCCCCTTAATTTTTCGAAAAATCTCTTTCTAGCGTCTACTGAAATGAAGTTGATGTCAGGTTTTTCAAAGATGTTTTTAACGAATTCTGGTTCCTTTTCTCTCATAAAGCCATGGTCAACAAAAACTGCCGTTAGATTTCTTCCAAGGGCTTTGGCGGCTAGGGCGGTGGCTACGCTAGAGTCGATTCCTCCACTCAAGGCAATAATAGCTTTTCCATCGCTGACGGCCTGCCTTATTTCTCTCACTGCCTTTTCCACGAAATCTTCCATTCTCCAGTTTGCCTCGCATCTGCATACCACAAAGATGAAGTTCTTCAGCATTTTCATTCCATTTTCTGTATGAACAACCTCAGGATGCCACTGCAATCCATATATTGCCTTTTCCTTATGTTTGAAAGCCGCTACCGGACTATTCTCAGTGTGGGCAAGGACATCAAATTCTTCGGGAAGCGAAAAAACCGTGTCGCCGTGACTCATCCAAACCTTTTCTCTTTCACGTAGTCCCCTCAGCACGCCTATAGATTTGTCGATTATAGCATGGGTTACTCCAAATTCCTTCTTTTTGCTAGGTTTCACGTTTCCTCCACAAATATGCGCGATGAGCTGATGTCCATAGCATAAGCCTAGAACCGGTAGGTTCAAGTCCAAGATTTTTTGATCGCATTTGGGAGCATTTTTTTCATAAACGCTTAGGGGGCCTCCCGAAAGAATCAATCCCTTGACGTTAAACCTTTCATGCAGAGCCTCGATTTCCTTAGGCGTTATGTTGTGCGGGACGATCTCGGAATAGACTTGGTGATCCCTAACTCTTCTCCCTATCAGATGGCAGTACTGCCCGCCAAAATCGAGCACAAGGATCACGTCGAGTTTAGTCATGCACATGGCCGCCCAGTATCTTGTTTGAAGCTTGAAGAGGCACTATGCCAATCCAACATGCTGCAGGATCTTCCTGAATTCCGAGCGTGCATTAAAGTGCTGAACCATTGCTTCGTGGCCCTGATCGTTTCGGAAAACTGGTGATCATTCTTCAAGCTTAACTGTTCCACGTTCATGGATGGGTTCGTGCCCACAAAAGATTCAATGTTTTGAAAGTACGCGTTTAAGGCTTCGATCACGGTCTTGTTCTTCGAAAAGTCTTTAGAGAATTTCTTAGCGTTTAGGTGCCACTTCTTCCCTTCACCATGCTGTTGACACCAGTGAGACATACTCATCTACCTTTTCATTGTTTTGCTTCAAAATTCTGGTTTCGATTTTCCAATTTTTTGTCTAGGCATGCCTTGACAAAGCCGCAGTATTCTGGGTCTGGCTTGCCTGGTCGGCTTTTGAATTCCCCGTGGAACTGAGAGGCGAAGAAAAAGAACTTGCTGGGCAGTTCCAGAATCTCCATTCTCCTGCCATCAGGACTCTTGCCAGAGAAAACTAATCCATGCTTTTCGAGAACGTTCCAATAGTCTGGATTGACTTCCCAGCGGTGGCGATGGCGCTCGGTAATTTCTTCGGCACCATAGAGTCTGTGCGCCACCGTTTCCTTTTTGATTATGATTTTGTGCGCGCCCAAACGCATGGTTGCCCCCTTATACTCGACGCCTCGTTGTTCGGGCATGAGATCGATCACGGGGTGAGGGGTATCCGGGTTGATTTCAGTGCTGTTGGCTTCTTCCAATTCACAAGCGTTGCGGGCAAATTCAACAACTGCCAGTTGAAAGCCGTAGCAGATTCCTAGAAATGGCGTGTCATTTTCGCGGGCAAAACGAATTGCCCCCATTTTCCCTTCTGTTCCTCTTGGACCGAAACCATAGGGAATGAAAATTCCGTCATAGCGCTTGAGAAGTTTTAGTTTACTTGGATCTCTCTCCAAGTTCTCGGCTTCGATGTAGTCGATCAGAACCTGTGCTTGGCAGGTGGCTCCCGCGTGTCGAAAAGCCTCGTTCATGCTTACGTAGCTGTCAACTAAACCTGCGTATTTGCCAACCAACGCAATTTTAACCTTAAAGCGTGGATTTTTCAGGGAGTCAACAAACTGGTTCCACTCGCCCCATTGAGGTTTTCGGTTCTCAAGTCGAAGTCGTTTACAAATGTATTCGCCCATGCCTTGCTCGTCTAGGATCAGAGGAACTTGATAAATGAAATCAACGTTATAAGAGCAAAAGACAGCGTTTTCAGGGATTGTACCGAAAAGTGCAATCTTTCGAAGGGCTTCAGAGTCAATCATTTTTTTACATCGTGCAACTATCGTGTCTGGTTGAATACCGATACGGCGCAACTCGTTCACGCTGTGCTGGAGAGGTTTCGTTTTCATCTCGCCAGAGAAGTCTAATATTGGGACGAGGGCTACATGAGCGTAGAGGGTGTTGTCAAAACCTTCTTCTAGGCGCATCTGCCGGATCGCTTCGAGGAAGGGCAGTCCCTCTATGTCTCCGACTGTTCCTCCGCATTCTGTCAAAACAACGTCAACCTTTGATCGCTCCCCAATCAGCCGAATTCGGTGCTTAATCTCATTGGTAACGTGAGGCACTATCTGAACGCATCTACCTAAAAAGTCGCCACGACGCTCCTCGTTGATTACGGCTTTATATATCTGTCCAGTTGTGATGTTGTTTTCCTTAGGTAGGTTAATATTTAGAAACCTTTCGTACCCGCCAAGATCGAGATCTGTTTCTCCACCGTCATCCGTCACGTAAACCTCTCCGTGGATGTATGGGTTCATAGTGCCCGCGTCAACGTTAACATAGGGGTCAATTTTTATGGCCGTAACCTTGAAGCCTCTAACCTGAAGCATCTTCCCGATGGACGAGGTTACTATGCCCTTGCCAACTGAGGAAAGCACGCCTCCAGTTACGAAGACAAACTTAACCATCAGCACACCTTCATAACAACAAAACCATAAACTAAGCTCCTCATGCGCGCGCAGGCACCCAGAAACGCTAAGATTTCTTCCTCAAATACTCAACCATAGATTCAAAAACTGATTTTCCATCACAATATTTTGGCATCCTTCCCCCCTTTGTCCAGTCTGGCAGCTGCCAGCCATAATAGGCTCTTTCAGGGTGAGGCATCAAGCCGAAAATTGTTCCGGTGGGATCACAGATGCCTGCAATGTCATGGAAGGCACCGTTTGGGTTTATGGGATATGCTCCATTCGCATACTCGCTATTTTCATCGCAGTATCGGAAAACAAGTTGATCGTTATCGTACAGCCTTTTCAAATAGTCGTTCTCCTTTTCCTTTGGAAAGAGGAACCTACCTTCAGCGTGTGCGACAGGCATTCTCAACACCTTTCCTTTCTGGATTTCTTTGGTGAAAAGGCATTGTCCAGAGCTTTCATGCTTTACGTAGACCCAGTTGCAGTGGTATCCGATTGGAACGTTGGTTGCCAAGGCCGCCTCCGGATATTCGCTGATTCCTTCAAACCCAGGTAGCAAGCCTGCTTCAACCAAAACCTGAAAACCGTTGCAGATTCCTAAGACTGGTCTTCCCTCTTCAACGAATCTTCTTAAATCGTAACGAAGATTTGTTAGCGTTCCTTTAGCCCAAATAGCTCCAGCCCGCACATAGTCGCCATAAGAGAATCCGCCTGGAAAAACAAGAGCGCTGTAGTCAAGGAGATTTCCTTTTTTCACCATTTCGTTCAAATGAACTATCTCTGCCTTAACTCCTAAATCGTCGAAAGCCCTCTTAGTCTCTGCGTCACAGTTCGTTCCGCCGACCCTCATTATGCAAACGCGAATTTCCTTCTTTTTCATTTGCTAACCTCCTAGGGCGCTCCTCCAGCAGTTCCTTAATTCAGCTAGACTGGCATCGACTACCTTTTCATCATTTAGACCATAAACTGAAAGGTAACTATCTTTCTTGACTCTGCCAATCTCTGCATAAACATTGCCTTTCATCAAAGTTTCGAAATCCTCTCTGCGTTTTTCTGGAACTTCTACCAAGAATCTGCTGTTAGATTCGGAGAAAAGAAGGAAGTCATTTCTACTCATCTTTTCGGTTCTTGGAACATTTTCCAAGCGCAGAGCCATCCCGTATCCGCCACTGAACGACATCTCTGCGGCAGCAACCGCCAAACCTCCCTCAGAAAGATCGTGGCAAGACTTAACGTATCTGGAGTCAATGGCTTTTATAATTGAATCCATGAGTTTCCTTGCTTTATCCACCCTGACTTTTGGAACGGTTTTCCCTATGAACCCCCTCAGTTGGTAGTATTGGGAACCCCCCAGCTCTGGATATGTTTGACCGACTATGTATATGATGTCTCCCGGCTGTTTCACATCCATGGAAACCGCCTTCTTCACATCTGGAATTACTCCAATGGCCGTAATCAACAGGGTTGGCGTAACTGGTCCTAAAGGCGACTCATTGTAGAAACTATCTTTTCCTGAAATGAAGGGTGTCCGAAAACCTTTGGCGAAATCGTAACAGGCTTGACATGATCTCACCAAAGACCCCAATCTATCAGATTTTTCCGGATTTCCCCAAGTGAAGTTGTCAAGCAAAGCTACTCTTCTACCGCCGACAGAAGTGTTATTTCTAACGGCTTCGTCTATACAGGAGGCAGCCATCCAGTAGGGATCGATCTTTCCATAATTCGGATTCATCCCGCAAGAAATTACAATTCCCTTCCAAGAATCTGATAGGGGCTTTATTACGGCGGCGTCGTTTGGTCCTCCATACCTGCCGTGCAGAGGTTTCAAAACAGTGTTTCCTTTCACCTCATGGTCATATGCCCTTACCACAGATTCTTTGCTGGCGATATTCAGCGAAGCAACTAGCTTAAAAACGTCATACGTCAGATTCTCTGGTTCTGGAAAATATGGTTCTTCATAGTCCGGTTCCTTCCACTTTGCATTTCTTCTGACCCTTGGGGGCTCGAACATGAAGTGCAGATCCAACTCAGCAACTCTCTGTCCTAGATAATCAACTCTAAGAATCCCGTTATCGGTGAATCTACCGATGGAGGTTGCCTCAACTTCTTCGCCTTCAAAAATTTCTAAGACTTTCTGAAGGTTTTTTTCTGGAACCGAAAGGAGCATTCTTTCCTGCGATTCGGAGATGTAGATTTCCCAAGGAGCCATACCCGGATACTTTAACGGAACCTTCTCCAGTTCAACGTAGACTCCACAGTTAGATCTGTTCGCCATTTCGCCAGTAGCGCAAGAAATGCCTCCGCCTCCCAGATCTGTTATAGCTGAGCCTAATCCTTCGTCTCTTGTTCTGGTGATTGCCCGTTTGAGTTTTTCCTCTTCTATGGGATTTGCGATTTGAACAGCGGGTCTCGAAACCTCTTCTGACTTCCTTGTTAATTCGGCTGAGGCGAACGTCACGCCATGAATTCCGTCTCTTCCAGTCTTTCCACCAACAAGAACAGCGACGTCTCCAGGCCTTGTGTTCTTCACAAATCTATTCATTGGAAGAATTCCTATGCACCCGCAGTAGACTACAACGTTGCCGACGTAGCTTTCATCAAAGTAGATGGCTCCGTTAACTGTTGGAATTCCCATGTTGTTTCCGTAATGGCCTATTCCGGCAACAACTCCTCTGAAAACATATCTTGGATGTTTCGTTCCAGAAGGAAGTTTTTCATAGTCATAGTCTAAGGGACCAAAGCCCAAGACGTCAGTGCAGGCTATGGGATCGGCCCACACGCCCAGTATGTCCCTTATGACGCCGCCTGTTCCCGTGGCCGCCCCTCCGAACGGTTCGATTGCAGACGGGTGGTTGTGGGTTTCAACTTTTGCAGCAACGGCGTAGCCTTTTTCAAAATCGATGAGGCCTGCGTTGTCTTCGAATACCGAAATACACCAAGGCGGATTGAGTTCATTTGTTACTTTGGCTATGTACGTTTTGAAGAGGCTTCTTATTTCGCTCTTTGGGGTGGCTATGTTTCCCTTGAAGGTTTTGTGGTAGCAGTGCTCGGACCATGTTTGGCCAATGGTTTGAAGCTCCACGTCTGTGGGGTTTCTTTTCTTTCTTGAAAAATACCTTTGAACTGCCTTCATTTCGTTTAGGTTTAGGCCGATTCCCATTTCTCCACTGATTTGAAGGAGTTGTTTATCGTCAGCATCTAACAAGTTCACCTCAAAAAGTTCGAAAGGTACGTTTCTCTTGGCGTATAGGCTCATTTTACTTCCTCGATTTCGAATCTGTAGTCGTCTTTAGTTGGGTTTGCAAGAAGTCTTCTACACATTTCGTCCACCTGTTTCTCAGCTTCTTGCCTGGAATCCGCTTCAAAATAAACCTCATAGACTTTGCTTACGCTAACGCTTTTCACAGAATACTTCAATTCTCTTAAAGACTGACCAGTCATCTCTCCCTCGGGATCCGAATGCCCCGATTTGAGACTGACTTCGATCTTTGCTCGATACATCATAAATTATTATTAAACAAATAAAAATTTAAATTTTATCTAGAGGAAAATTTAAACAAATATTTAAAATACATCACCGCAGTTCTAGCTTTTTGCCTTTATACAAAACAACGATTTTTCCTGAACTGGTTACTTTTCCAATTCGCTCAGCCTTAACCCCGGTTTTTTGGAGGCTGTCGTTTACGCTCTCTTCATCGCATTCGTCCACAACGACTGCGAATCCCCATCCCATGTTGAAAGTCTTCAACATTTCTTCATCTTTGATTACGCCTCTAACCTCGGGGGCGGTTTTCTGAATTAGCTCAAAGATTGGTTGAGGTTTAAAATTGTTGAACTCGAAACCGATTCCCTTAGAAAACTTCATCAGCTTGTCGAACTTTTGATAGGCGTCTCCTGTGATATGAACTGCTCCCTTTATTTCGACCTCCTTAGTTGCGTTCAAAACTGGCTTGACGTATATTCTCGTCGGCTCCAAGACCTCGTAAACAATTTCTCTGCTGAAGCCGTCTGGAACGTCGTAGGGCTCATATTTACCGCCCCATTCTTTGAAAAGAACTTTTCTCGCCAGGGATATTCCATTGCTGTGGATGCCGGAACTTCTCAGACCAATCACTACGTCTCCAGGCTTGATGTTATTTCCAAAAATGATGTCTTTCTCGAGTAATTCGCCGACGCAGGCGAAAACCATGTCGAAGCCTTTGTCCTCCGTTATTCCCTTTATGACATCTGCTACGTCTCCTATTTCTCCACCAGGCACCAAACATCCCGCTTCAGTAACGGCTTTCACTATGCCTTTCATCCACTCCTTCACCAAACGAGGATTAGAAACCTGAGCGTGTATGTTGTCGACAACGGCTAAGGGCGTGGCACCTGACCTTATCACGTCGTTGACAGCCATGGCAACTCCGTCTATTCCAATAGTGTCGTATTTGTCTGCCAGTTGCGCTAGGAGAACTTTCGTTCCGATTCCTTCGATAACAAAATCTAGGTATCGATCACCGACTGGGAAGATGTTGCCGTAGGGAAGTTGAATCACCTTTCCATACTTGCTGAGCTTATAGGTCTCTTTCAAAGCTAGCAAAGCTGCTTTAGATTTCGTCCGCACTTCTCTGTCCACGCCAGCCTCAGCGTATGTGAACTCTTCTGGCACTGGGTTCACCAGTTCATTGGTAGATTCTTTTCATAAGTTCCGCTGTCCTGCGTCCAAATCTTCTGCATAATTTTTCGTCTTTTCCTCCCGGAGCTTCGACAGCCGCCATTCCATAATGCTTGCCGCTGGGATCTCCTTGAATGATCATCCCGTGAATTAACATAGCCTTGAGAATCGATATAACTGTGGTTTCGGCTCCGCTAGCTGTTCCACCAGAAGAAGTGAAGGCGGCTCCGATCTTTCCATCCAGTTTGCCATGAATCTTTACAGATTTGTCGAAAAATTCCTTTAGCTTTCCGCTCATGCATCCGTAATAGGTTGGAGATCCCACGATTATGCCATGTGCTTGGATCAGGTCTTCCAGCGTGACGTCTTCAACCCTTTTGACAACACATTCAACGCCGTCCGCTTCCCTGACTCCTTCAGCGATCATGAAAGCCATTTTCTCTGTGTTTCCCGTTTTTGAATCATAGATGATCAGAGCCTTCAACAAGCCTTTTCTCTCCAACAGTCTTCTAGTACGTTCTGGTATTTCAAGTCGAAAAACCTGATCAGGTAACTATCTCGTGAAGTTGTTTTTGTTTCAGCGCCCTCCTTATCTCCAAGGCTATTCTGTCGCCCATGCTCATCCTTTTCCGATACTTTGCATTTGCGTATTGAGAGCCTATTCCCATGTGCACGTTGGTTCCGCCTCCATGCCTTAAAGCGACATCCTGCGTGACCGGGATGTGCATGTAGGCTTCTCTCCCCTCTGGGACATCGTATAAACCATAGTCAACCGCGGTTTTTGGTTCGGCGCCGCCGGTGAAATCGACCTTAACTTTTGGTTTCAGTTCATACTTTGATATTCTGTCCCATGTGATAAGCGTCTGGAGGCACCAAGCGCCAAGGATTCCTGGCGATTCATGTTTTCTGGTTGCAAACAAGAATTTGTCAGCATATCTGTGTACATCCTTGAGCAATGATTCTCTTAGGCTCATGAGCACGTGAGCGGTGACTTCGAAGGAGGGAACCTTTCTAATTTTCTCTTGAACGTCTATTGGCAGTCGTTTTACGCCGTCTAGTATGGTTTCTCTTCTTTCGTCTATGGAAAGAAATTGGTTTGCTAAGCAGATTCTCGCGTCTTTTACCCCAACATTGTATAATTTGGCATACCATTCTTCTGCGTCTCCCCATTCTTGTTTTGCGTCTAGAGGTGAGAAGAAGAAGTTGAAGTTTGCATGGGGTCCTAGAACGATTTGTTCAACCCTCGCATTTTCCAGAGATTCTCTATCTAAGGTTCCTGCTTCAATTTCTCTTTCCACTTTTTCTTCTAGGTCCTTGGAATCTGCTGCAAAGATAAATTCCCTTTCGAATTCTCTGTGAGCGTGTTCGGCTTTCAAGAGAATCGGTTCGTCGATGGGTTCCTTGAATTTTATACCTCTTTTATGAACTTCATATTTGTAGGAACTTGGACAGGGAATGCCAGCTTGTTCGGCAAACCAGTAGTAATCCTTTTCGATTTCTCCTCTGTTTTCGATTTTTAGTAATTTTCTTGAACCAAGGATTGGAACTCCAAATTCTTTTTCGATGACGCTGCAGTTTTCGTCTCCGCCAACGTAAACGGCGAAGGCTCTGTTTGGAATTTGTAGACACTCTAAGTCAACTAGATCGTCCACATATTTAACGATGTCAGAGTATCTGTCTAGGATTAGGATTATGCTTTTCCATTTGCCTTTCTTTTTTATGTCCTTCGGGTCGTTTACAATTTTCAGATCTCTTTTGACCAGGCTTGGTAAATCTTCTATTTCTTCGTCGGCTCTGCCGACCATGGGGTTTTGGAGGTAAATTCTAGCTCTTTGCGGTGTTACGTAGATTATGCTTCTTGTGCCATAGTCTCTTTGACCTTGCCAAGCGTCTAGGGCAGAATGGGAGCCCAAATTGAGACCAATTGGTTCTTGGTAGGGTTTTACGATTTCTTGCATCTCTTTCCTTTCTATAACCATCGAGATTCCTCTATCCACAAAGGACAGCTGAAAATATTTAATCTTTTATAATAGCCTCTTGTCAAAATCTTCTGCCAGCTAATCTTTCACAGGGTTCAATAGGTTGATGGCCTTGGATGGGCATTCCCGAGCGCGCAAGCCATAAAAACTGAAGTAGAAGACATAGTAAAAAGTAATAAAGATGTAACATAGGAGAATCGAATATGGAACCGCTGTATGTAGGAAAAACAAAAGATGTTTTTAGAATAGAAGAAAAAGATGGGATAGGTCATGCTGGTAAGTTTGTTATGCTTTTCAAGGATAGCGCTACTGGTTATGTTATGGATAAAGGCGAACCTACTGAAAGAGTAGTGTTTGATTCTGGTTATGATACATTGGTTGGAGAGATCCCGGGAAAGGGAATAGTAGACTGTCAATCTACAACATACTTCTTTTCTTTATTGGAGAAGAAAGGGGTTCCAACCCATTTTGTTGAGAAATTAGACGAGAGAAGAATTATCGTAGAACCAGCAATGTTATTTTCTTTGAAAAATGAAGCGGAAAATTTCGAAGGATCGGCCAATTTAAATAATTTGGAAGTTGTTTTTAGAAGAGGTTATTATGGAAGTCTGTGGAGAAGACATCCCCATAGAAAACCAGGTAGTTTTCTAAACAATCTTGTGGAAATATATTCAAAGGGTTTGCCAAACGAACCTGATATTTTGATGCGTGACGATACATTAGTGGAACTGGGAGTTATGAAACTCGAAGAAATAGGAGAGGTTAAAACATTGACAAAAAGAGTTGGTGATATAGTTTCTGAAGAATTTGCAAGAAGGAATTTGCATTTGGTTGATGGGAAAATAGAAGTGGGAAAAAAAAGGTCTGATGGAAAAATAATGGTAATAGATGAAATTAGCACTAGCGTATTTAGAGCATGTAAAGGTTTTGTCCAAGATCACAAAGGAAACTGCATCAATTGCAGAGACTGTATAGAAACGACCTATAAAGATGGCAAGAGAACAATAAGAGCAAAAAACCTTCTAACCCCAGATCAAATAGCGGAGGTCTTTGGTTTTACATCAAAATAACACTGCAAGAAACTAATCAGTAATATTACTTGAGCAAAAACCAATCTTTCGTCAAAATTTTCGTCCAGTTAACCTTTCATAGGCTTCAATATATTTCTTCGATGTTTGAAGAATGACCTGGTCTGGCAGGCTTGGAGCAGGAGGTTGTTTGTTCCAATCAAGAGAATTTAAGTAGTCTCTTACATACTGCTTGTCAAAGCTGAACTGATCTTTCCCAATCTCATATTTTTCTGAAGGCCAAAACCTAGATGAGTCAGAGGTGAATAATTCGTCGATAAGAAGTAATTCTTCATCATAAAATCCGAATTCAACTTTGGTGTCTGCAACGATTATGCCGTTGGCTTCAGCTCTTTTGGAGGCTTTTTCATAGATTCTTAAGCATGTTTCCTCAATTTCTCCTGCCACATCTTTTCCAATTTTTTTGACAACATCATCGTTTGTCATCTCGATGTCGTGGCCTACCTCAGCCTTGGTGGTGGGTGTCAGAATGGGTTCTGGAAGTTTTTCAGCCTTTCTTAATCCCGGAGGCAGTTTCATTTCGCTTATTGGTTTCCCTTGTCTGTATCTTTCCCAAGTTGAACCGTAGAGGTAGCCTCGTATGACGAACTCTATTTTTATTGGTTCAGTTTTCTTAACTAAAACTATCCTTGGATCGACAACGTCTAAAATGTGGTTTGGAATTATGTTTTTTGTTTGGTTGAACCAGTAAACGGAAAGCCTGTTTAACGCTTCTCCCTTGTGAGGCACACCGTTGGGCAAAACAACGTCGAAGGCTGAAATCCTGTCGGTGGAAACAATCAATAGTCTTTTATCTAGGTCATAGATATCCCTCACTTTTCCTTTCTTAAAAATTGGGAGGGGCAGATTTGTTTCGAGGAGAACATCATAAGCCATTATTTTGACCTTTTACCTTGGAATTTGGAAACCTTCTTTACTTCCTCGGCACTCTCATAAACGCTTCTTTCCGTTTTCTGTTTATATCGACGAAGACTTTCATACAAGCAGTGGTTAGATAGGGCGAGAATTTTTACAGCAGCGAGGGCGGCGTTTTCAGGTTTAGGAATGTAAGCAACGGGTATCCCTTTCGGCGTTGCTACGGAAGAAAAAATCTTAGCTCCTTCGTATTTTTCGGAATCAGGAGGGCAGGCTATAACCGGATATTTCGTGTAACCGGCAACGACACCTGAAAGGGCGTCTGATAGTCCGGCAACGGTGATTAAGACAATGTTGTCGCCGCTGTTTTCGTATTCCTGTAGGTCGTCTAGCAGTTTTTGGGGGGTTCTGTGGGCTGAAGCAACGTTGTAGTCGCAGGTGATTGGAAAGCCTTCTTGCCTAAGAAAATCACCAATGCGGCAAGCGAACTTGTGGTCTCTTTTGGAACCCATCAGAACAATAATTTTCTCTTTTGCCATAATATTACAATGGTCAAAGAAGGAGAATTTAAGTCTTGATTAAGTTTGGTTTATTCCCCAGGTTTCTCGGATTTTCTGACATTTTTTGGTTGCTTCTTCGACAGCCCTCATTAGTGCTTGTCTAATTTGGCTGCCTTCAAGTTCGTATATGGCTTCAATGGTGGTTCCGCCTGGCGTCGTCACCATGTCTTTTATCTTGGCCGCGTGTTCCTTTGTTTCTAAGACGAGTTTCCCTGTTCCAAGAACTGTCTGCGCTGAACTGTATAGGGATAGGTCTCTGGGTAAGCCGACTTTTAAACCCGCATACATGAGGGCTTCTATTATTATGGAAATGTATCCTGGTCCGCTCCCGCTTAGGGCTGTTATGGCGTCCATATATTTCTCTTCAACCTCTTCGCAAATTCCCATAACCTCTAGAATCTCCTTAACCTTCCTCTTATCCTCTGAAGTTACGTCGTCGTCACAACAGTAGGCGGTAAAGGATTCTTGCACCAAAACGGCGACGTTTGGCATTGTCCTAACAAATCTGGCTTTAGGAGTTATCTTCTTATAAAATCCCAATGGAATCGTAGCGGCTGTAGAAATCACCAGTTTTCCTTCGATTTCTTTACTTATTTCTTTCAGAACTTTTCCCACATCGTTTGGCTTAACGCATATAAAAATGATGTCAGATTCTTTCGCGGCTTTCTTGTTGTCTTGGGTTGTGGCTGTCCCTAACTTTTCTAGTTCCTTTAGTTTTTCTATTTCTCTACTTGTGGCTATAATCTTGCCATCATATTTGGTTTTCAGCAGACTTTTCACTATGGCTCCACCTATCACTCCTGCACCTATTACGGCAATATCGTCTCGCATCGTTTATTCCTCTATGGTTTGTGACTGCTACTTTTGCAAGGCTACTATTAATCTTTATCTTCATCATTATGCTCTTCTTAGATAACTGACCACCTAAACAGAAAGAAAACAGCGTCACACTCCATTTTCGCTATGTTCCTAATTCCGAAATAAGGCTTAATTTGACTAGAAATCCTTGTTCTGTCGTGGGAGACCGAGCCCTAGTTGAAAAGCGCGCGCAAAATCGTTATGTAATAAACCCAAAGTTGGGAAGGAATAACTGTGGACTACTTCGGAGAAGATGAAGAAGTTATCCGTGGCAAGAAATGGAACTGGAAGGCCTTCAAATCTACGGAGGGTTATCCAGTTTCCGACAACCTTCTCGAATGGGTTATCGGACAAGAACGGGCGTTAAACGAATGCTACCTCTGTTTAGAGGAATGGGTTCATAAGCTAAAATATCTTAAAAAAGAGAAATGGTATGAAGCGTGGAAGGATCCGAAAAAGGAGAAGCCCCAGATTAAGAAGGCGGCTCCTCCTGGACCCTACCTGGTTTTGCTTGGAGATCCTGGAACTGGCAAGTCCTTGATTGGGAGAGCTCTTGCGGTTCATCTAACTGAGCTATACAAGAAACAAAACATTCAACTCCAGGACGTAGTCTGCTGGCAAAACGAAGTGATTCCCAGCGAACCTCAAATCTCCTGCCATTCAGGTAGCGAAGGAAAAAGGCTTATCTTAAAGGAGAAGTTGAAGGAAGCAAAGAAGCTGTTTCTTCAGCGCATTGGAGTCCAGTTTATCATTTACCTAATGATATGTGTAGCCTCAATTTTCATGTTTGCTGGCTTCTATTATTTATGGCAAGAGAAAATTCGCTGGGACACAAACGCATTAACTGCGTGGGGAGAATCTATCCAAACAGTATATAACGGCAATTTTTCGACTTTCATTTTGGATTCCTTTGTTTCCATTGGAAGCACGACTTTCCTTCCAGCCGGAATGATGTTGATGTTTCTAATCCTCGTAACGGTTCTCGGCCGCTTCGGAGTCCTTGGAGGTTCCAAAGGAATAGGCGGAGCGAGAGCATCGAAAGTTCCGAAACTTATAGTTGACAACTCTAGAAAAGTTGCACCTTTCATAGACGCCACCGGCCACGGTTCTGCCCAATTGTTCGGAAGCATCGCTTGGGACCCATTACAAACTGGAGGCCTCGGCACCCCAGAACATCAGAGAGTAACCGCGGGAGATGTCCATCGAGCCAATCTCGGTATCCTTTACATAGATGAAATCAAGAATTTGAAGCCAGATGAAGCCATCACGCTGCTGTCAGTTCTAGAAGACGGTCAGTTGCCGATAACCTTACGAAGCCGATGGAGCGACGCAGGCGGAACCGCTGCCATGGCTGTGGCAACAGAACCCGTGCCATGTATGTGTTTCCTCGTTGGCGCTGGAAACTTCGACAGCATCGGACAAATTCACCCCGCCCTTATGGACAGAATCTATGGTTATGGCAAAGTAGTTAGAATGAATAACGACATGTTGAACACCGTTGAAAACTGCCGCAAATACGTTCAGTTTATCGCTCAAGAGATTTCACGGTTTCATTTAATTCCATTCAGCAGAGAAGCGTGCGGAGAAATAATTGATGAGGGGCGCAGACGAAGCAACAAAAATGATGCCCTAACTACGAAATTCCGGCCAATGATAGCTCTCGTGAAAACAGCCGCCACGTTGGCAATGAACGAAGGCTTAAAGCTGGTTGAAAGAAGACATGTTGAAGAAGCCATAGAGAAGCATTGTAAAACAATTCAGAAACAGATTCTCGAGCATCAAATGAGTGAAAGAGGAAAGCTTCTTGAGATTAGGCCAGAGGGAGCGAAGCTAGGTCAGATTTACGGGCTTGCCGTTGTCAAGGATCCTTACAGCGGAGAAATGACTGGCAACGTATTAACCGTCAAAGGCTTTCTAGAAAAGCGAAACAGGAGGCACGAAAATTCCGTACAAGGATACTATAAGGTCACGGGGATAGCGAAGGAAGGAAAAGAAGAGTTCATCACGGACAGCGTGGCAAAAGTAAGAAGCGTCATTTTGCAGAAGTATGGCGCTGACATTGCCCAAGACTTTTTTACGCATATAGATTTCGCCCAAGCCTACGGAGTTGACGGGCCAAGCGCCGGCGTCACCATGGCGATTCTTCTATGTTCATTGATCGAAGGGAAGCCTATTCGACAAGACGTTGCTGTGACGGGAGAAATCAACGTTAGCGTGGATGATGTGGTACAAGTGACAGCTGTCGGCGGATTACATGAAAAGATAAAGGCGGCTGAAATGTGGGGTTTCAAGAAAGTCATTATTCCAGCTAAGAATTATAAGCATTCAATAGATCCAGAAGACTATAACATAGCGGTAATTGCTGGCGAAACTCTGGAAGACTATCTAAAAGAATCTTTGGTCCATTCAGAGAAAATCTCTAGATTACCGTAATAGCAAATGCTATGATTTGGTAGACGTAGATTCAAGGCGTTTTCTGTGGCTCTCGTTTTAGCCACCCATGTCTTTTGAAACTTGGATTTGAATATTGATAGAAACCCTTGCCGGTCTTTACGCCTAACTCCCCCTTCTTCACCTTTTCCACTAGGATTTTCGGCGGTTTGTCGCTCTCGTCTCCGCTTTCTCGATACCACTGCTCCTCAATGGCGAGAATCACGTCCAAGCCAACCGTGTCCATGCCCATGAACGGTCCAAAAGGGGCTGGAATGCCTATCATGAAGGCGCGGTCTACGTCTTCGAAGGAGGCATATCCCTTGTCTACAAGATACAGCGCTGCCTTCTTTATGGCTCTCCACAACCGGTTGAAGACGTAACCTGTGACTTCCCCCGTTACCGTGACTGGAGTCAAGCCTATGCGTTGACCCAACTGCACCGTGGTTTCGATGCTTTCCTCTGAGGTGCTGCTTGAACCCATCACCTCGACTAGGGGTCTGATCCAAACAGGGTTGAGAAAATGCATGTTTAAAACTTTTTCAGGGCGTTTCGTGGCCTCGGCTATGAGGGAGCACCTTATGGAAGAGCTGTTGGTGGCAAGGATGGTGTGGGAAGAACAGATGCGATCTAATTGACTGAAAACCTGGCGTTTCGCTTCTAAATCTTCGTAAACCGCTTCAATGACGAAATCAGCGTCCATAGCCACTTTTTCAAGGTCCGTGGTGTAGCTGATCTTTGAAAGGGTTTTCCCCATAGAATCAGAGGGGATTTCCCCACGGCTAACCCTCTTCTCCAGAACTTTTCTAATCTTTTCCTGAGCATTGTCTAAGATTTCTTTGGTAGCGTCGACTAGGTGTACGTCATAGTTGTGTGTAGCACATTGGAGAGCAATTTGATGTCCCATAGTGCCGGCGCCCACCACACAAATCTTCTTAATTTCATCAATCGCCATGTGTGATCACCATTCTTCATTGTTTTAGATCTGAACTTAAATAGAGTTGCTTCATAACCTCTAGCATTATATAGCACGATGTTGAACTATTCAATTTCTAATAGGGGAAACACAAATGAATTTAACCAAACTGTTTACCCCAATCAACATCGGAAAGATAGAAGTTAAGAACAGACTTGTAATGCCTGCTCTTACCACTGGCTTCGCCTTTGGAGAGGTTAACGATCAACTGAAGAACTACTTTGTAGCCAGGGCAAGGGGCGGTGTAGGCTTGATTGTTGTTGGAATTACTTCCGTTGAGCCTGGCACAGATTACGTTATTAGCGTTAGTGACGACAAATTTATCCCCGGCTTACAAGACTTGGCAAAGTCAATTCATTCTCATGGAGCCAAGACTGCAATACAGTTGTGGCATCCTGGCAGATACGAATTTGCTGTCATTACTGGACGACAACCAGTTTCATCGTCTGATGTCATCCCGCCGATTCTTTCTCGCCAAAAGCCTAGACCTCTCACGATTCCGGAAATCGAAAAGCTTGAGGACGATTTCGCCCAGGGGGCTAAAAGAGTGAAGGAAGCAGGATTCGACGCTGTGGAGTTTATTTGCTCTGCGGGTTACCTTATTAGCCAGTTCCTATCGCTTACAACAAATAAGCGGAAGGACAAGTATGGAGGAGATCTTGAAAATCGAATGCGATTCATTCTGCAAATAATCGAAAAAACTAGAGATGTCGTTGGTAAGGATTTTCCCATCATGTGTAGAATTTCAGGAGACGAGTTGATCCCCGGAGGAAACACGCTTAAAGAGGCAAAGGTCATAGCACAAAAACTCGAGAAGGCAGGGGTACAGGCCTTCAATGTAACAGCTGGATGGCATGAATCTAGGGTTCCAATGATTACCATGGACGTGCCTAGAGGCGGCTACGTCTACTTGGCAGAAGGCATCAAGGAGGCGTTAAAGGGAACCGAAGCTCGCGTTATCGCCAGCAATCGAATTAATGACCCCCTTCTAGCGGAACAAATACTGCGCGAGGGAAAAGCGGATATGATTTCAATGGGTAGAGCCCTTGTTGCCGATCCTGAGCTGCCTAACAAAGCAAGAGAAGGACGCTTCGATGACATCATCACGTGCGTTGCATGCAACCAAGGTTGTATGGACAATTTGTTTGAGAGTTCTCCTATCACATGCATGGTGAACCCCCTAGTCGGGAGAGAAGGAGAAATCGAGATTAACCCTGTTGAAAGATCGAGGATGGTCCTCGTTGTGGGTGGTGGTCCAGCTGGAATGAAAGCGGCCCAAATTGCAGCTATGAGGGGTCATCAGGTTGCCCTCTGTGAGAAGGGTGATAGGCTGGGTGGTCAGTTGAACTTAGCCTCTGTAGCTCCAGGTAGAGAAGAATTGGGTAATATCGTGGAGTATCTATCAGTCCAGCTGAAGAAACTTGGCGTCAGAGTTCAATTAAAGGAGGAGGTGACCCCTTCACTCGTGACAAAGCTGAAACCAGAGGTAGTCATATTAGCAACGGGGGCGGCACCCCTTATTCCGAGCATTCCAGGCGCAGATTTGCCCAACGTGTTTCAAGCTTGGGATGTACTTGGTGGAAAAGATGTTGAGGGAAAGAATGTAGTTGTTGTTGGCGGCGGTGGAGTTGGCTGCTACACGGCTCATTACTTAATTGCTAGGGGCAAAAAAGTAACTCTACTAGAAATGCTGGACAAAACCGCGAAGGATGTTGGAATTTCCAATCGATGGATTATACGAAATAACTTACAAAAAGGCGGAGTTAAGACATTTACATCCACAAAGGTTGAAAGCATTTCTGAGAAAGAAGTTTTCGCCATAAAGAACGGTGAAAGACTGACCTTACCGGCAGACTCGGTGGTTTTAGCGGTAGGCTCAAAGCCGAACAAAAGCCTCGCTGAGGCAGTTAGAGAGAAGATTCCCGAAATTTATGAAATAGGCGATTGCGTAGAACCGCGGAAAGCCCTTCAAGCAATTCATGAGGGATTGGACGTAGCGCTAAAAATATGATTTTGATCTAAATGTCTGTTTAAATTATCGAAGTCATACTTGGCGCGGGCGTAAGTAGTTGTGCGAACCTTAGCAATCATAGCAAATATATGGGCACGTGTTGCTGTTGTTTAACAGTCACATACATTTAAGAGCATGCGAACAAAGTATTGATTTGGTTTTCCTAGGGGGATGATGGAAAAAATGCCAGAACTTGTTTTTGAGGGAACTGCCAACTGGAAAAGCGGAACAGAATGCGATTTGACAGTAAAAGGCAAACATATTGTTACGGTCAGTCCCCCGCCGGAGTTTGGGGGAAAAGAAGGATACTGTGTGCCCGAGGAAATTTTCGCTGCAGCTTTGGCGTCATGTATGAACACGTTGTTTCTTTTGATCGCAAAAAATTCTAACTTAAAATTTGAGGGTCTTGAGACTGAAGCAGTCCTAAAGATGAATGCAGAAGGAATGGAAAAACTGATTTTCACTAACATACACTTCGATATGAAAGTTAGATTAGAGAAGGATACTGAGAGGGAAAGGAAAAAAGCCAATTCCGTCTTCCAAATCGCGCAGAGAATATGTCCACTTAGACAATCGTGGGGAGAAAACGTCCCAATTACCTTCGAATTGAACTTTCAATGAAGCTTGTGCGCAGATACTTGCGTGAACTTTAGTAATCATAGCAAACATACGCGCACGTGTTGCTGTTGTTTAACAGTCACATACATTTATGAACGGCGCGCCAGCAAGACCGAAAGGGGTAAAAAAATGAAGCTTGAGGCATTGCATAAGATAAGTTATGGCTTGTATGTCGTAACTTCCGGGAAAAGGGGTAATTGTAACGGTCAGATTGCCAACACAGTATTCCAAGCAACATCTGAACCTCCCACAATATCGGTGTGTATTAACAAGAAGAACTTCACACATGGATTTATCCGAGAAAACGGCTTTTTTGCTGTTTCGGTTCTTTCAAAGCGAACGCCATTAGAGTTTATAGGTCGTTTCGGATTCAGATCTGGAAGGGATATGGACAAGCTCAAAGGAGTTAATTACAAAGTTGGCAAAACTGGTGTCCCGATAGTTTTGGATTATGCAATTTCATATTTGGAGGCTGAAGTGATTAAAGAAGTTGATGGAGGCACACACACCATTTTCATTGGTAAAGTGGTTGACGCCGAAATCCTCAGTGACGAGGAACCTATGACTTATGCTTACTACCATGAAATAAAGAGAGGTGTGACTCCTGAGACGGCTCCAACTTACATAAAAGAAGAAAAGAAAGGAGGCGATAAAATG
>JAOUPL010000143.1 GCA_029879825.1 Candidatus Bathyarchaeota archaeon | reverse complement strand
TGACGCCGAAATCCTCAGTGACGAGGAACCTATGACTTATGCTTACTACCATGAAATAAAGAGAGGTGTGACTCCTGAGACGGCTCCAACTTACATAAAAGAAGAAAAGAAAGGAGGCGATAAAATGCCGAAGTATAGGTGTACCCTTTGCGGGTACATATACGATCCGGAGAAGGGAGACTCAGAATCGGGAATACCGTCAAGAACCCCGTTTGAGGAACTGCCAGACACTTGGATCTGCCCAATTTGCGGAGCAACAAAAGATCAGTTTGAAAAGGTAGAATAAGATGAAGCCAAGAAAACTAAGAGCGAATATCTACTGGGTCGGGGCGGTTGATTGGGATAGGCGACTTTTTGACGAACTCATTCCGCTTCCCGATGGAACAAGCTATAACTCTTATTTAGTCAAGGGCAGTGAAAAAACGGCTCTGATAGATACCGTCGACCCAACTGTGGCAAACGCGTTAATAAACAACCTATATCAGCTAGACGTCAAGAACATTGATCTTGTGATTGCAAATCATGCGGAACAAGACCATTCAGGAACACTGCCACAAATATTGAAGCAATATCCAAATGCAAAGGTTGTTGCAACACCTAAATGCAAAAGTCTGCTCATGGATTTACTTCTAATTCCTGAAAGCAAAATTGTGACTGTGGAAGATAGGGAAACTCTATCATTGGGAGACAAAACCGTAGAGTTCATCCATGCTCCTTGGGTTCATTGGCCAGAGACAATGCTTACCTATTTAAGAGAAGACAAAATCCTCTTCCCCTGCGATTTGTTTGGTTCTCATCTTGCAACATCTGACTTGTATGTTACCGATGAAGCAACAGTTTACGAGGCGGCCAAGAGATATTATGCTGAAATCATGATGCCGTTCAGAACAGTAATTCAGAAGAATTTGGAGAAAGTAAAAGATCTGCAAATAGATGTGATAGCACCGAGCCACGGCCCCATATATGACAAGCCAGAGCTTATACTTGAAGCATATAGAGACTGGGTTTACGCCCCGCCTAAAAACATGGTTGTTTTGCCCTATGTCTCAATGCACGGTAGCACTGAAGAAATGGTGAAACACTTTGTTGGCGCTCTGGTTGAAAGAGGCATAACCGTGAAACAGTTCAATCTAGCCAAAACAGATATTGGAAAATTAGCAATAGCCTTGGTGGATGCCGCAACAATCGTAATAGGCTCACCCACGGTCTTAGTTGGCCCCCATCCGAATGTCGTTTATGCGGTTTATCTTGCAAATGCCTTGAAGCCAAAACTAGAGTTTGCATCAATAATTGGGTCTTATGGCTGGGGCAGCAGAATGGTTGAACGAATTACGGAGATGTTGTCTAACTTGAAGGTTGAGTTGCTTGAACCCGTCGTGATAAAAGGTTTTCCGAAGGAAGAAGATTTTAGGGCGTTAGATAGGTTGGCTGATGAGATTTTAGAAAAGCATAGAGAACATAACTTGATTGATTGAGAGATGATTGAATACAACTTTACGCCCTGAAAAAAGATGGTCAAGTGATTTCTCTAGAAGGAGCAGCATTTGCACCAACTTGTACACCTCCCAATGTTAGATTCCAAGTACCTAGAGAAGAATTCAAAGCCTTTTGCGCTTTCTCCCATTGCAGCGTCCATGGCGTATTGGAGAACTGTATAGAAAGGTGAATCTTCAAAATGCTTTTTATGTGTCCTATGAAATATGATCGTTGAAAGGAAGTGTGTAATAATGGTGAAATTGAAGGGAAGTCGAACCGAGAAAAACTTGTTAGCAGCGTTTGCAGGTGAATCTCAAGCGAGAACCAGATACACTTTCTTCGCTAGCGTAGCTAAGAAGGAAGGGTATGAGCAAATATCTTCCATGTTCCAAGAAACGGCAGATAACGAAAAAGAGCACGCTGCATTGTTCTTTAAGCACCTCAAGGGTGGATTAGTGGAGATTGCAGCTGCCTATCCTGCAGGGATTATTGGATCAACATCTGAAAACCTGAAGGCGGCGGCAGAGGGGGAGAAATTGGAGTGGGGAACGCTCTATCCTAACTTTGCCGAGGTGGCGAAGGAAGAGGGTTTCAAAGATGTAGCAAGAACTTTCCGTATGGTCGCTAAAGTGGAAGAACATCATGAGCGGCGGTATCGAAAATTGCTAGCAAACGTGGAGCAAGGTAAGGTCTTCAAAAGAGATGCCCCCATCAAATGGAAATGCAGGAATTGCGGCTACGTTTATGAAGGCAGCGAAGCGCCTGAGAAATGCCCCGTCTGTGACCATGCAAGAAGCTACTTCGAAGTTTGGTGCGAGAACTACTGACGCTCCCTTTTTGATGAACGCGCATTGAGCATTAGATGATGCAAGAATGAAATTGAAAGAGAGAACCGCTAATAATGTGCACATTGCATTTGTTGAAGAAGCGAAAGCTCATCAAAGACTTTTGATGTTCGCCAAACAAGCGGAAAAAGAAGATTTACAGCAAATAGCCCATCTGTTTAGGGCTGTCGCTGCGGCCGAAGGCGTCCACTCGCGGCGGCACTTCACACTACTCGAGTCTGTTGCTGACACACAGACTAATCTGGAGCAAGCGTTTCAGTCGGAAACAGCAGTCAACGGAGTCCATTACCCCCAAATGTTGAAAGAAGCGGAGGAAGATGGCGAAAAGGCGGCCGCCCTAGTTTTTTCTCAGGCCCGCGATGTTGAAGCCTTCCACGCTAAGCTTTACAAGAAAGCGCTTGACCATCTAATAGCGGAGGAATTTACTGAATATTATGTCTGTAC
>JAOUPL010000147.1 GCA_029879825.1 Candidatus Bathyarchaeota archaeon | reverse complement strand
ACTATGATAGCTGGAACCGCCAGCAAAGACAAAAGCAGCATTTCCAATATTGAAATGATAATCACCAAGATAGAATTAGACATCCTTCCTCTCTAGGAGCCGTTTTCCATAATCACAGCCTCTTTTAAAGGCTTCTGAGTTCAGCTTTTCCGTGCCCCTAGGAATGGTGCTGAGAATAGATTTCTTCATGGATTTAGGGCTCACCAGATTGGTTATGGATGTTAAAGCACCGAGCATAACCACGTTTGCAACCAGAGATTTACCTACTTCTTCGGCGATTTTCGTTGCAGGCACCCTGAAAACTCGAATTTGCAAAGTGACTTTTTCTTTTGGCACCAAATCTGAATCTAGAAGAAGGGTCCCTCCTTTCTTCACGGTATCTACGTAAGCGTTGTAGGCTTCTTGCGACATCACAATTAAAACGTCTGGTTCGGTGACTGTTGGAAAATCAATTTTCTCATCTGAGATCACAACCTCGGACTTGCAGGCTCCGCCCCTTGACTCAGGACCGTAGGACCGTGTTTGAACGGCGTTTCTGTCCTCGTAGATGCAAGCCGCCACAGCCAACATTAAGCCAGCGCTTATAATTCCCTGACCACCGAATCCTGCCAATCTGACTTCGAGTCTCATTCATGTTCTCCTTCTTTCCTGTGGACTTTGGCAATCATTTCCCGAAGGAGTCTGTTATATCCGGGTTTTTCAATATCCACAAACTCGCCTACAATAATTTTTGATGGGGTTATTTCCGCCTTCACTGGATCATAGTGATGGCGAATTTCGGAGGTTTTCATGAGCCATCTCATCATGTCTATGGCGGTTCCCATCTTGTTGTATTGTCCATAAATTTCGGTGCACGGGGTTACTGCCTCGATGAAAGAGAAACCCTCTTTTTGTAAGGCTTTTTTGATGGATTCTATAAGCCTTCGAACGTGAAATACGGTCCATCTGGCCACATATACGGCTCCAGAACCTGCAGCTAAGTGAACCAAATTGAAGGGATGTTCGATGTTTCCGTAGGGGGTTGTGGGGGCTAGGGCTTGTAGGGGAGTTGTGGGTCCATGCTGTCCACCAGTCATGCCGTAGTTGAAGTTGTTGGCGCAGATAACCTGTATGTCCATGTTTCTGCGGGCGGCATGAATAAAATGGTTTCCTCCTATGGCGAAGAGGTCTCCGTCCCCGCTGATCACCACAACTTTCAGCTCGGGTTTGGCTAGTTTCACTCCGGTGGCAAAGGCTATGGGCCTTCCATGAGTTGTGTGGAAAGAGTCGGTGTTCGTGTAGCCAGATATGCGACCTATACATCCTATTCCAGAAACTACGACCACCTTGTTCAGATCGATGTTCAACTCGTCGAGGGCTTTTACAAAACAGTTCAGTATGATTCCGTTTCCACATCCTTTGCACCAGATGTGGGGAATCATCCCTTTCCTCAAAAAACTTTGAAGAGGATGCCTCAACTTCACCCCCATCAAAGCGCCCCCCTAATAGCGTCCAGAATCTCACTCGGCCTGTGCGGTTCTTCGCCCAACTTCGGTAGGAAAAAGACGGGAGTTTCCTTTGCGGCTCTCTCCACTTCCCGAACGATTTGTCCATAGTTCATCTCAGGAACCACTATGGCGCCAACTTGCTCAGCAATCTGCGAGATTTGCCAATCTGGGAATGGCCACAAGGTGACTAATCGAAGGAGACCGGCTTTGATTCCTTGCTCCCTCGCTTTTCTTATGGCACTCAAAGCTCCTCGCGAAGTTATTCCATAGGCTACTACGGCTACTTGGGCGTCTTCCAGCATGATCTTTTCGACTTTCACGATTTTGTCCGCGTTTCTGCGTATTTTGTCACAGAGTCGTTGAACGAGTTTCTGTTGGGCCGCGGCGCTTAAGGTCTGCGGATGTCCTGTTTCATCGTGTGTCAGTCCTGTTGCATAGAAGCGGTAGCCTTCTCCAAAGCAGGCCATTGGTGGAACTAGGTCTTCGTCTGGACTGAAGGGCTTGTATTTCTCCGGCGGAACTCTCGGTTTTTTTCTGTTCACGATTCTTATGTCTTCTCTGGCGGGAATCGTGACGCGTTCCCACATGTGTGCAACGATTTCGTCGGCGAGCACGATCACGGGGGTGCGATAGGCTTCTGAAAGATTGAAGGCTTCAATCGTTAGGTCAAACATCTCCTGCGCAGAGGATGGAGAAAGGGCGATGATTTCATAGTCTCCATGGGAACCCCATTTTGCCTGCATGACGTCTTGCTGTCCAGGCATGGTTGGCTGGCCGGTGCTGGGACCTCCCCTCATAATGTTTACGATAACGCAGGGAGTTTCTGTCATGAAGGCTAAACCTATATTTTCAACCATGAGACTGAAGCCGGGGCCAGAAGTAGCGGTCATGGATTTTACACATGCGTAAGATGCCCCGATAACCGCAGTTAGGGAAGCGAGTTCATCTTCCATTTGTATGTA
>JAOUPL010000146.1 GCA_029879825.1 Candidatus Bathyarchaeota archaeon | reverse complement strand
ATTCAGCAGTTCTACTTGCAGAGCAAAAATTGGATTTCGGCGGTGAATGGTTCGACGGTGTTTCAGGAATTCATGAACAGGATCGATATTTAACCCGTGAGGAAGCGTTAGAGCGTATTAAAAGAAATTATATGAAAACGATGTTGGAAGCGATGCTCAAGGAAATTGAATATGAGGAAAAAGAAGATATATTAGGGGACTTGGAAGCTGAAACCTCATACGATGATGGCAAGAATTGATTTTCTGTAATATATAGTGAGGAGAACAAAAGGTGCGCGCGCGCGCATAGTCCACGTCTTTTTCTTTTTCCGTCATGCATAAGCGATCTCAGCGTCAGTGTCGCTGCGATCTTTGTGTAACGAAATGAAGCCTATTTTGCGCGTGTTTTCGTTAAAGAGGCGCGCAAGCATTCCAAATTTCTGAAAATTCTTGAGGCATTATGCGCTCACAAATAGATTTACTTGTTACAACGGATATCATAAAACATATGAACATTGGGGAACCCATTGATTCTACTCGCTTATCAGAATAAAAAATACAAAAGATATCATGTGGTCGTGATGTATCTGATGCTGTAGCCGCGGACGTTCACATTTCAATCATTTCGGGCGCGCTCGACGGAAAAAAGAAATACACGCGGACTACGTAGGTACATTTATGCAAGCGCTAACCGGGGGTGTTGAGGAGAAAAAGCTTTTGGCGTGGAGGGAGCAGAAAGGTGCCAACCCCTAAGTGGCTCGTGGTTGCAAGGAACGAATACCGCATTCACACAAGCAGGATAAGAAGGATAAGACCTTACTTCCCCTATCTGGTCATCGGGCTGTTAGCGGTTTATGTGGCGTTCATTGCGCCGAGCTTCGCGAGTTTGTTCATTGATGAGTTCCTTGCTTTCATCTTGTCCCAAGCTGCCGTAGCAATGGTTCAGATCATATTATTCCTGATTTTTGTCTACTTCATAATAATTCCAATTACACAAACGCTGAGGGAAGTGCAGGCTGAGCAGCTTGAGATTTTTCTCGCAGCTCCCATAAAGCCAAGCGACGTTCTCTTAGGTGAATTCATGGGCCAGATGCCTTTCTACGCCATCTTCGTCACGATAATTGCTGGTTTCTTCACGGCGGCTCTGAATCCTTTGGGGTTAGATGTGTTGCAGATGGCAATAATAATCGGAATTTTCGTTGTCACGTTTTTATCAGCTTTCTGGATTGGTAATGTGATCGCAGCTCTCCTGCGAACAAAGTTTGGGAAAACGGCTCGTGGAAGGGATATTGGAAAGGCTCTCGCGTTGATAATCGCCTTGCCCTTGGTTGCGTTGGTATACGGAGTTCAGTTCGGAGGTATATTTGAAATTCTCTCTGATCCCGGGGCGAGTGGTACTGTAAAAGTCATTCTAAGCTTGTTGCCTAGTTCTTGGGGAGCTGAAGTTATTGTTGGCTTTGCATCCAATCCCGGCAACATTGGAGTAGTTGGTTTTGAGACTGTGACGCGGTTTGGTGGTCTTGTTTTCTTCTTCGTGGCGGTGCTGTGGTTGGGCGCGAAAGCGGCTAATCGAGCCTACAGCCTTGAACCCACTACCTTTACAGCTTCTAGGGCTAAACCCGATGGCGTCTTATATAGAACTATTAGATATCTGGGGGGAGGCGAATCGTTTGGCACTCTTCTGGTATCTGTCTTCAAGGACTATGGTCGGAGACTTGAGAACCTTTCGAAGATCGCCTATATAGTGGGTCTGATCGTAATGATGAATGTATTCATAGTTAGTCCTAAGCTTCCGGAAGAATACGAATTGGGTTTGATCATGCCTCTGATGATGATCCAATTCATGTTCCCGATCCTTGCGGTGTTTGTGGCTGGGGAAGTAACGCTCCGCGGGAAGGAAACCCTTTTCATATATAAGAAAACACCTTCTGGTGTAGGAAGGTTTGTCAAGGCGAGGTTGATACAGGGCTGGCTAATTGTGATACCGATCGCGGCTGCGGTTACAGTCTTGTCGACAAGCCTGAGTCCGCAAATCACTTTCATTTCTTTGCTAGCTAACACCGGATTTGGAGTATTTATTGCTGCAGGAAATGTTGCCATCGTTCTTGGTCTCTTCCTCTTGATACCTGCCTTCTCGGAAAAGTCTGTAAGGTTCATGTTAAACGTTTTGATCGTCATATTTGTATCAATTGGATCATTCTTGGGTCCGCTGTTTGGTTTGATGAAGATAATTCCAGATTTGGAAACGATTTTGCGTCTTTTGTATGTCTTATTGCTGCAAGCCTGTTTAAATTGGTCTATTGGGATTGTATTCCTCTACTTTGGAAAAAGAAATCTGAACAGAATCGAATAGCCCTGAAAGATCAGGATTGCTTACAACAATACTGAAACTTGAAAAAGCGCGCGCATACAAAAAGTAAGAGCCCTAGCTAACTTCGCGCTCCATCAAAACGTAGACCGCACGAATACCAGTGGGAGCCCCCAAAGCGCCTATAGATTTAGCTTGCCATCCTTCCTTTGCCATACGATTGATCTGCGCTACAAGCTTCCTAGCCTCGCCAGTATCGTAGAGGATTTCATACTCCTTCACTTCAATCACCTCTATG
>JAOUPL010000041.1 GCA_029879825.1 Candidatus Bathyarchaeota archaeon | reverse complement strand
GTGGGGCCGCCCGGATTTGAACCGGGGTCCCGAGCGCCCGAGGCTCAGAGCCTAGACCATGCTAGCCGACGGCCCCTCTCAAACATCTTTCTCGCAACAGGCTTACATAAGGCTTCTCTTAGAATTTTTGTTCCTAGAAGCCTTCAGGTTCTCGCTTTTCGGTTGCAAGGGATTTTTCAGAAAAATTGTTTGTTTTCAACATTCTGCTTTTATTAGGTCCCGAATAGAAATAGAGTGTTGAATGTGTGGAAAGTCTAGATACTGGTGAGAGTAAGATCATAAATTCTACTTTAATTTTTTAAACTAAATCAATCATATTAGGCTTGGTGGGGTGAGTTACGTATGCCCAGACGACGAAAATCGGGTCTAAGGGTGCTCAAAGCTGCGTCATCTTCCCTAAGAATGCAGATTCTAAACATCCTCCTCGACAAGGGACCACAATCCTACACAGAACTCATGAAAATTCTGAAGCTCAACCCAACTCGAGACGCAGGCAGATTCGCCTACCATCTAAAATACCTCCTTAAAGCCGACCTCATAGAACCCGATGTGGAAACGAAGGAATACCGCCTCACCGACCTCGGCCGAAACATGATTGCTTTCACAGAAGACATCGAACAACGCTTTTTCAAAACGAGAAAAATACTTGTTCGAACTTCACGCTTGGCGATAGAAGAATTTGACAGAAACAAAATCGTTGAATCCTTAGTAAAAGAGGCGAATGTTCCCATAGACCTAGCTCAGAAAATCGCCCGGGAAACAGAAAAACGCCTATCAGAATTCAAAACAAAGTACCTCACCGCTCCCCTCATACGGGAAATCGTCAACGCCCTTCTAGTTGAAAAAGGACTTGAGGAATATCGCCACAAGCTCACGCGCTTAGGACTCCCAGTTTTCGACGTCACCCAATTGATAAGGTCGACAAGTGCCACATCCCAAAGCGTAGAAGCAGTTCATAAAGCGGCAGGCGATGCCGTGATCGAGGAATACACTCTCCTCAACGTGCTTCCAAGAGACATCGCCGACGCCCACCTCTCCGGAGCCCTCCACCTCAACAACCTTGGCACTTGGGTTCTAAAACCAAACGAATTCATGCATAACCTCCGCATTTTTCTTCAACAGGGATTAAGCCTTGGAAAAATTAACTCCAGAGAACTCTCATACCTTCCACCCAAAAATCTCGAAGCTGCGCTTTTAGAAGTCGCTAACCTTCTCAAAATCGCCGCCACAGAGATATCCGGCGAACAAGCGCTCGACTTTTTCAACATTTTTCTGGCACCCTTTTCTCAAGGTCTCCCAGAGGAAAGAATCAGGGAAGGCTTACGCCTCTTTGTCTTCAATTTAAATGCGTACCTCTCAAACGAAGGCTTTCCTGTGGGGGCTTCCTTAGGCTTAGAATTCTTTGTTCCTGATTTTCTACAAGAAAAAGAGGCTATTGGGCCTGGTGGAAGGAAAATGGGTTGTTACACGGATTTTGTTGAGGAAAGTCGTCGTCTTGCTTCCCTGCTTCTAGATGTCATGTTTGAAGACGACAAGCATAAACCCGTTTTCAACCCTAGTTTAATCATAAAGATACGGCCGGAAGTGCTCAAAAACAAAGAATGCGAACCCCTTCTCTTCAAGTCCCACAGACTCGCGGCTGAAACAGGCGTCCCATATTTCGCAAACCTCTGTCCCAAAGAACAAACAAGCGCCTCTTATACGGCGACAGGGTGCAGATTTGCCTCCGACTGGAAAGGAGACTGGGAACTAGACACCCTGCAAACAGGGAACATCGATAACGTGATAATAAATTTGCCTAGGGTGGCATACGAAGCGAAAGGAAGGGAAACACCCTTTTTCAAACTATTAGAGGAACAGCTGGAAATGGCGCTACGGGCCTTGGAGATAAAATATCGAACAATCAAACAACGTGCAAGGGAGTACCTCCTCCCCTTCCTCATACAAAAAACTGATGGCGACCAATACTTCAGAATTGAAAACGCATCTCGTCTTGTCAGCTTCGTTGGGTTAAATGAAACCATCGAATCGTTTTTCGAAAAGGGTCTGCACCAAGACGACGAGACTCTGGGTTTTGCTGAGAAAATCGTGACGTATCTTTCCCGTAACGTT
The DNA here is from genome assembly GCA_029879825.1 of Candidatus Bathyarchaeota archaeon. Lineage (GTDB taxonomy): Archaea > Thermoproteota > Bathyarchaeia > Bathyarchaeales > Bathyarchaeaceae > JAOUPL01. Next base: position 7,790 of record JAOUPL010000041.1, on the reverse strand, counting down.
CGGAGGTATGCCAAGAAGCCTGAAACTCGGGCATCCCTAGCCATGGTGCCTAACACAGACGCTTCAAGAAGACTGGCGGAACTGGATGCAGAAAAATATGGGTGGGCAACGGTTCGTGCTCAAGGCACAAGAGAACAACCATTCTACACGGACATGGTTGCCTTGCCTTTAGAAGCTGATGTTCCTTGGAAGGAACGTCTAGGCGTTGAGGAGAGATTTCACAAATCGACTCCTGGAGGGCACCTCGCCGTTTTACAACTCGCAGATTCGGAACAAGATCCTAACGAACTTCTGTCTGCTACTAAAGAAATCGTTGGAACCTACGCTGTTGGGCTTTACGTTTTCAACAGGCATCTCGCCTATTGCGCAAGTTGTCAAAAGACTTTCTACGGGATATTGGCAAGATGCCCATTGTGTGGATCAGTTAATATGCTACATTGCTTCAGTCGTGTATCAGCAAAACATCTGCCGTCATCTTTATGGTTTCCAGCTCAACGTTCCGCTTTGACCAAGCGAGCATCGTATATGTTAACCCCAAGATAGGGTTCATGCAGAATCCATAGAACGGCGGTTCTATACTATCGCTTCGTCATAGCTCGCTCTTTTTTCACACTTTTCGAAGATCTACGAACTGGGTGGCATTCTCTGCGAAATGTCTTTATTAAGAAGTTTTAAAGAAACAATTGATGTTCTCGGTTCTTCTTTTGACTTTTGTCTCGTACACGGAATAACCCATGTGTCAATTTCGATTGAACCGACTATACAAAATTTTATACGATCTTTACTAATAATTTTAAGTAGGTTTGGTGCTTATCGATTCTTACCTCCACGAGGTGTTTTCATGGGTTTTCCTGGAGAGTCTGTCGGTTCCCTTGAGCGTCTTCTGCGAGTCAAAGAAATAGTGATCTACACGTCTGGTGGCTGCCCTAGATGTGCAATTCTAAAAAAGTGGTTAGAAAACAAAAACGCAGATTTCAAGGAAAAAAATCTGGAAGATACGGATGTTATGGTAGATCTAGTCATGAGAAACGCTGTGGTTTTGTCGGCGCCAGCTCTGGAAGTTGAAGGAACTGTTTATACAGAGGATCAAATCTTCGATGGCGACGGACTGATTGACACCAGGATCTTAGAAATTTTGAATGGTAAGTAAAGGGGCAAAGCTGACTTGACCCAAGAAATTCGACCGATGGTCAGGAGAAGCGACGGCTTTATAGTGCCGTGGAATCGGAGCGCCGTCGTGAAACAACTTTTGACGGAGACAAAACTCGCGAAGGAATTCTATGAAGTGAGACCGATAAGTAAGGAAGAGGCTGACGAAATCGCCGTTAATGTTGAAAAGAAAATCTTTGACTTGGGACTTAAATTCATAAGCGGCCCCCTCATACGGGAGCTGGTAAATAACATCTTACTCGACAAGTCCAAAGAAAAACCCGAGTACGCCCTTTATAGGAACATTTTAACTAGGGTGGGAGCGCCAGTTTACGACGCCTACTTAATGGATATGGGACAAGGTTTTAAAGCAACTGAAAACGCGAATCTTCAGCCAAACCCTGAAACCTCTCACAAGAGGAAGGCGGACTGGGTTTCTGGAGAAGAATACCTGCTGTTAATGCCTCCGAAAATCGCTGACGCCCACTTGGCAGGAGACCTGCACATACATGATCTGGAGTATTTTGGAACGAGACCTTTCTGCCAAGATTGGGACCTCCGCTATTTCTTTTATTACGGCCTGATGCCGGATGGAATTGGCACTAGGACGAGCGTTGCGGGCCCAGCTAAGCATCCGGAGGTTGCGATTCTTCACACCGCTAAGATTCTGGCTTCTGCTCAGACGAACTTTGCGGGAGGCGAGGGCTTCTACAATTTCTTGGTTTTCCTCGCTCCCTACATGAGAGGACTTGACTACAAGAAAGTTAGGCAGCTCATGCAGATGATGTTCTTTGAGTATACTCAGGCTTACGTGGCTAGGGGTGGGCAGCTGGTTTTTAGCAACATTCAGATACAGCCTGGGGTTCCAGAGCTCTGGAGGAAGGTTCCCATAGTGGCTAGGGGGCGGGTTGGGCCAGACCTCTATGGCGAATACGAAGATGAAGTTCGTCTTATGTTTAGGGCGCTCTACGACGTAGCCTGTCAAGGTGATTACTGGGGGAAGCCTTTCAATTTTCCAAAGCTTGAGAATACTTTAAGCCCTGAATTTTTCAGGTCTGAGTATGATGAGTTCTGGCTTGATGTTCATAAGGTTGTGGCGAAGTTTGGAATACCTTACTTCGACAATCTGATGCCGGCGTATAGGGGGTATGGCAAGGGTGTTTCATGTTATCAATGTTGTGCGTACTGTTTTGTCGAAACTCCTGAGGACAGCCCAGACTTTGAGGATAAGCTGTATTTCAATAATGGGAAACATTTCACCATGGGAAGCTGGCAGGTTGTAAGTTTAAACCTTCCAAGGATGGCTTACAGAGCCAACGGAGACGACGAGAAACTCTTTGAAGAAAGCCGTAGGCTAATGGATTTGGCCGTCGAAGTGTTCAGGACTAAAAAGAAATGGATGAACCTTGTGATAAAGAACAGCCGAATACCTTTCGCGACTCAACGTCCCTTGGATCCAAAAACTGGTGAGAAGGGAACTCCGGCTGTGGATTTCAATGAATTGGCCTTTACGATAGGTCTTGTGGGTGGAAATGAGATGGCTCAGTGGCACACAGGTTACCAGCTTCATGAGCATCCGGAGGCTGTCAAGATTCTTGTTAAGTTGATTCTTAAAATGCAGAAGTATAAGGAGGTGCTGGAGAAGAAGAGTGGCCTCAAGCTGGCTTTGGCTAGGACACCGGCTGAGTCAACGGCTCAGAGATTTGCCATAGCAGACCTTCTAACAAACGGTTACAGGAACCAAGCGGAGAAACTTGTTAAGGGAGACGTGGGTAGAGCCAAGTCTCTGCTTGCTGATGGGGCGAAGGATGTTCCCATCTATTATAGCAACGGAACTCACGCTTATGTGGGCGCTAAAGTCGGCTTGTTTGAAAGGATGGACATAGAGCAGAAGTTCTTCCCGCTTTTGAACGGTGGGAACATGTTTCACGTGTGGCTTGGAGACGGTTCTCCAGATCCTGAGGGTCTTTACAAGTTGACTAAGAGAATAGCTACTAAGAGTAATGTGGGTTACTACGCTTATACGAAGGACTTAACCATTTGCAACAATTGTGGAAAGGTTACGTCGCCCATCTACGAGCAGTGTCCAAGTTGTGGGTCTTCGCGGGTGGAATGGTGGTCTAGGGTAACAGGCTATTACCAAGCAGTAAGCGGGTGGAACGAAGCGAAAAAGAAAGAACTTGTAGACAGATACAGAACTACTCTGTAAACTTTGCTAATATTTTCTTTCAGAATCAATAAGGAGAAAGCGCTGAAATTATTCTGTTGCTCCTAGGATGAGAGCCAAGAGAGCCATCCTCATAACAATGCCATTCCAAACCTGCTGGAAATACCTAGCATGCGGCGTATCATCCACTTCATCATCTATTTCATCAACCCTTGGCAATGGATGCATAAGAATCATGTCCTCCTTCGCATCCTTCAGCGTATCCAAGCCAATCTTGTAAGTTCCCCTAACCTTGGCGTATTCAGCTGGATCTGGGAATCGCTCCTCCTGAATCCTCGTCACGTAGAGCACATCCGTTTCGGGCAAAACCTCTTCGATTTCGGTTTTCTTCACTATCTCTATTTTCTTTTTTATGGTGTCTGAAACTTCCCTCCGCATTCGTAGAAGCTCCGGGGAAACCAGATACAGCTTCACTTTGTAGAGGGACAACGCATACGCCAAAGAATGAACCGTACGCCCATACCGCAGGTCCCCTACCAACGCAATGTTAAGCCCATCAATCCGCCCCTTCTCCTTCAGAATAGTATATAAATCCAGCAAAGCCTGCGTTGGATGCTCTTCGGCGCCAGAACCAGCGTTAATAACCGGCACCTGAGCAAATTCAGCGGCAAGTCTAGCTGCCCCCTCCAGCGGATGCCTCAGCGCAATAACGTCCGCATAGTTTTCAACGACCCTAACAGTATCCGCAAGATTCTCACCTTTCTTAATCGAAGCGATTTCCGGTTCAGCAAAACCAATGGCGGTTCCTCCAAGTTTGTGCATGGCAGCCTCAAAGCTTAGGCGAGTTCTTGTGCTGGGTTCAAAGAAGAGGGTTGCTAAGGTTTTGCCGTGAAGCATGTCTGAGCCGCTTTTGGCGATGGGTTCCATCGCCCTAGCAATTTTCAAGATGTAATCAATTTCTTCCCGGGTAAAATCCTTAATCGATATAATATCGCGTCCCTCAAACTCCAACAACGACACCAGACAAACTTTAACAGGTCATAAATAAATGCTTAATCTATCCGTTCAAAGCTTGAGAAGTGATCTTATGAGTGGAATAAAGAGAATAACCTACTTTCAGACCTACTCTTTATGGGCGCAGAGCGATTATCAAAAGCTGTAGAGTTTTGAATACTTCTCGTTTAGGTAACTAAGGTATGGCTTGACGCTGAGTTCTTCCCCGCTGGTCTTTTTTAGGAGATCTGAGGGGTCGTAGAGGTCTCCGTAGCTGTGGATGTTTTTGATTAGCCACTGTTTTATGTCGTGGAAATTGCCTTGTGCGATTTGGTTTTTCCATTCCGGTAGGTCCTTCTCCATTGCAGCGAGGATGTGTCCGCTGTAAATGTTGCCTAGAGTGTAGCTTGGGAAATAGCCATAAAAGCCGCTGGCCCAGTGTGTGTCCTGCATCACGCCTTCAGAGTCGTTTTCAATGTCTACGCCAAGGTAATCCTTGTAACTTTGGTTCCATACTTCTGGAAGCTCCGTCACCGTGATTTTGCCGCCAAGAAGGTCTTGTTCAAGGTTGAACCTTATGATTATGTGAAGACCATAGGTAACCTCATCTGCTTCAATGCGAATCTTGGAGGGCCTAACCTGATTGATGGCAAATACAAAGGCATCTAAATCAACGTCGGAAAGAACGTTGCCTGTAAATTTCTTCAATTTAGGTAGGAAGTAAATCCAGAATTCACGAGACCGCCCCATTATGTTCTCCACAAAACGTGATTGAGACTCATGGAAACCCATTGAACATGGTGTTCCAACTGGCTGAAACATCCATTCAGAATTCAAGTTCTGATCATAGAGAGCATGGCCACATTCATGCAGTGTGGAGAAAATGGCTGATGTGAAGTTCTCCTCGTAATAGTGAGTTGTTACCCGCACATCATCATAATAGCCTGTTGTGAAGGGGTGTTCGGTTTCATCGATTCTGCCCCTAGCTTCCCTTGACTCTGTATCATATCCGACGAACCTGGCGATTGTTTTGGAGATTCTACGTTGCATATCGATGGGAACCCGGCTTTTGAGTATGGAAACGTCTGGCTGCCTTGGGGCTGTTTCGCATTTTTCAATTAGAGAAATCAAGCCCCCTCTTAATTCTCCAAAGATTTTGTTGATTGTTTCTGATGGCATTTTCGGCTCAAAAATGTCGATTAATGCATCATAAGGCGTTGCGGTCTCCTTTACTTCAACCAAGATTTCTGCGGCCTTCTTTTTTAGATCAACGAGTTTTTCAAGCTTAGGCTTGAACATTGAAAAATCCTTGGCTGCTTTAGCTTTCTTCCATACGTCAACGGTGATGGCTTCCTGTTTTGCTATTTCTGCAACAAGGTCTTCAGGCAGCTTGGTTTGTTCGTCATAGTTTTTCTTTATCAGGTACACGTTTCTTTGCTGAACAGCATTCAGCCTATCATATTCCGGACGTTTCATGATTTCTTCTAGTAGTTTTCCAATTTCCGGGTTTGTGCTCATTTTATGTTCAATTCGGCTGAGAAGAGCAAGCTGTTGGCTTCGAAGTTTAATTGCCCCCGGCGGCATCATCGTTTCCATGTCCCAATGGATAACGGAGGTTGCTGATTCGAGAATGAAAAGGTCTTTTACTTTTTTAAGCAGTTTTTTATAGCTCGAAATTAATGGTTTCGTCATCGCTGACAAACTCCAAATGAGGATCAATCGTTTATGATAGCTCAGATATATGAATTTCTTACGGAATGCGCGCACTGGTGTGGTTAGATTTCTTTTTTCTCAGGTTCTCGTACGAAGCTGATTAGGAAGAATACTGCTATTATTTCTGCGGCAGTGAACAGATAGAATGGCAAGGTTGGATCAACTGTCTGGAATAGGAAGCCGCCCGTAAGTGTGCCTGATGCTGCTGAGAGGCTGCTGCTTAATTGCCAGAGCCCCGTTATTCGTCCCCTCATTGTTCTGGGCGTTAAATCAGCTTGAAGAGCCTCATAGGCTGGCGCATAATATATCCCTGTTACTATGAGAAGAAGGGCAACTATCAAGGCTTGAAGGAAAGAACGGGACAACGTAAACAGTATGGTGCAAGGGGCACACGCTAACACCGAGACTATCATAATTTTTCTTTTCCCAAACTTGCCGCTAAGCCATCCTCCAGGGATCTTTAAGACAGTTCCCAGAAGTTGTAGACTGGCAATTATGCCCCATTCCATCAGTGTAAGCCCAATAACGCTGGACGCGTAGAGAACGTAATATTGTCCTACGGCTCCGTTGGCGAATGCTATGAGGGCGGATGAAAGCACTAGTGCTTTCAGGCTGGTTGGCAACGGGCGCGGAAGCTTCATAGCATCTCTCAGTTTGATAGGATTTGAGAAATTTGATTTTGCAGTGAGTCCACGTTGTAGCGTTTCTTTGAGAAAGAGGAAGACGATGAAAGCCGAAATGAAGGCAGTGGCTGCAGTGTAAACGCACGCCAATCTAAAGCCATCCAGCAAACCACGGTTCTGAATCAACCATCCTCCGATCATGGGGGCTACTGTTGCCGGAAGAGAGGAGATTACTTGAAGAGAAGCTATTCCAGTGGTTCGTTTTTCGGGAGAAATCGAATCTACCACTAGGGCATGGTAAGCTGGATTCGATATGGAACCAAACGCGGCGACTATGCTTAACGCGGCGAATAGGCGCCAGTCCTGTATGACTGCATAAAGCGAGGGAAAGAATACACCATAAAAAGCTGTCAGAACTATGATTCTTCTTCTTTCGTAGTAGTCTGCTATGAAGCCTCCTAGAGGAAACATAGTACACCCAATAACGTATGTCATTGCCGTCATTAATCCGAGTGTTATAGGGCTTCCACCAAGTTCAACGAAATAGCGCGAAACGTAAGTACTTATGAGTCCTGCTCCAAAACTACTGACAGCGTTACTCACTGCGATGACAGCGATGTTTCCATGAAAAAAATTTAAGCTTTTTTGAGACTGTTTGTTTTTGACAGAAATAGCTTCTCTCATCTTTCTAGCCAGCGAGGTCTGGTTTTGCATTCGTCCTAGTTTTTCGTCATTTTATACCGTTTTGTTACATTTTCTACGTCGCCATTCTCAAAAGCATATATTTCTTTCAGATTTTTCTTCCAGTCTCTTTCATACATTAAGGGGTCATCGATTTTTTTCTCTGAAGGGTCTACGTGAATCCACCTTTTCTGTTCGTTGTCCCAAACTTCTGTCCAGACGTGATCAGACATGTCGAGGATCAATCTGGCGCGATAGTTGTGGGCTAGACAAAGGGCAGTGAAAAGGATGCCAAACTCTCCGCATCTTCCTTTACCGTAGGCTATTATTTCCATAGGATCGTTGTGGCGAACTATGTCGCCTTTACTCCACTCAACTTTGTTATGAAGCCACACTAGCAACTCCACCAGAGTATATCTTCTGTCAAAGAGACTTCTCAGTTCAGAAAGCAAAGACGGATTCGC
>JAOUPL010000003.1 GCA_029879825.1 Candidatus Bathyarchaeota archaeon | reverse complement strand
CTGTTACCCCAACGTGGTTAGATTCCTAGGTTGTACTCCCGTGTTTGTGAAAGTCAATGAAAACGACGGATTTCGATTTAACCCTGAGGAAATAGAAGAAAGGATAGGGTGTAAAACAAAGGCTATCATGATTAACTCGCCCGCGAATCCCACAGGACATGTATTAGACAGCAGTACCATGGGCGAAATTGCTAAGCTCGATCCCATGGTGGTTTCAGACGAAATATATCATGGTCTCACATATGAGGGGAAGGCGCATTCCATACTGGAATTCACGGACAACGCCTTTGTCGCCAGCGGCTTCTCCAAACAGTTCGCCATGACGGGATGGCGCCTAGGATACATCATCGCTCCGAAAAGATATGTGCGCCCGCTGCAAAAGTTGATGCAGAATTTCTTCATCGCCGCCAACACTATTAGCCAGTGGGCTGGCATCGCCGCGATAAAAGAAGCTGGTCCTGATGTCAGACGTATGGTTGAGATTTTTAACAAGCGTAGGAAGCTAATAGTCGAGCGCCTCAAGAGAATAGGATTTGGCGTAGCTGTTGAACCTGATGGTGCGTTCTATGTCCTTGCAAACGCCAAGAAGTTTACAGACGATTCATTGAAATTCGCCTTTGAACTTTTGGAGAAAGCAGGTGTTGGGGTTACCCCCGGAGTTGATTTCGGGCGTAACGCAGAAGGATATATTCGGTTTTCCTACGCTAACTCGATTGAAAATATCTCTGAAGGGATGAACAGACTCGAACGATATCTTACGAACCGCTAGGAGCCGTAACCAAAAGCCATTTCTCAACGGCCCGGTGGCCTTTTCTGGGCGTAGCGATAACGCCGCGGTCGTCCTTCTCTAGTTAATACACCTTCTTTGACCAAATCAACAAGTGCGTGTGCTACCGCCGTACGGTCATAATGAAAACCTCTGCGCGCCATCTCGCTGTGCACGTCTCCTAGTCCTCTGGGGGACGCAAACCATCCTTCTGACCAAAGCTTTTGTATGAGTCCCTTACATGTTTCTGCTCTGGCAGTTAGCGCAGCTCGTTCTGATGCAAGTCCCCCTTCTTTCAAGAATTCTGTAACGGTTGGCAAGATATTCTCAAGAGCGTCCTTTATTTGGTCTGGCGTACCTTCGATATTAAATTCCATGTCTCCTATCTTCATTGTAACGCGAATCGGTGTTTTCTTTTCTTCCGTCATTGCATCGCCTTGTTGCGTATTGAATTGCTCATGTTGTTCATGCACAACACTTAAATACCCAACTTAAGTCTTACTGACTATTGGTGAATCTATTGATTGAACAATTACACTATACAACAACACTAAGATATAATTTTCCACAATCCCTCGAAGATCTGCAACTTCCACAAAAGTTCATCGAGCTAAGCCTCAGATCAATGAGAAACATGGAAAGCGAATATTTTCAACCCAATGAAATGACCTTCAACCAACCTGCAACAGAAAACTTTGAAGATGCCACACCCGTTTTAGGAACTCATGGTTCGTTCACAATAGAATCGATTCCCTTAAAACCCCTTTTAGGCGACACACCAGTTGCTGCCGTCGACATTTCAAGCATAAGGATTGGCGAAACCGAAACTGGCATGCTCTGCGCAATAAGAGGAGCAATCGTCTGGAAAGAGAAAGGGCGCTACAAGTACCTCCGCCTTGGGCCATTTCCCTTCCACATAACAGAAGAAAACAAGAAGGAAATCTACAATCTGTTCAGGCACCATTACTTTGAAGCCTCAGAAGATGCCAGCGCTCCAAGCCTAATTAACATGCAGACTAGAATGGGCAATCTGCTTGAACGCTGGCTTCAACTAGGCATTTCCTGTTCTGCACATGACAGCATCATTTTGTGGGATGGTTCCCTAACAGCCGGAACTGCCGACAGTCCGGTGAAGGTCATATCCCAACTCTTAGAAATCGCTAGAAATCGCCTTAACACTGTCTTGGCTTTCTCCAAAACAACCAACTTAAGGCTTTTGGGTCACCGACTAACGGATCTGGCAGAAAAGTCTAAACCGCCGTGTTTGCTTCAAATAAGCGGCTTTCCCCTTCCATCAGGCCCCGTGTTTTCCCTCGGAAACGTTTATGTCGCAAAACTAACCCCGGGAATCTGCTCCTTCAGGTTGGACATTGATAAGAAAGTCCCGCGAGAACGAGTAATAGAAGCCGTGCAAAAGCTTCTCGGAAGCGACTTTCTCATTCAAAGCTACCCCGAAACCCTGCGCTTAGCCCACATATTTTCAACCTTCACCGCCACCGAAGTAATAGGCATTCAACGTTGTATAGCTCAACAATATGGGCTCAAAATAATTGCCAGACCAAACGTGCGTCGGCTACTTTTCGGACCCTTTGGAAAAGATTTTGAGGGTTAGTAGTGCGGCTTTATAAAAAAGAAGGTAACACCGTTCAAATTCTTAGCTTTCCAAACGACAACGTTGAAAAGGGCGACTACCTTCTCATAGAAGACCCTAGAGTTAACAAAAAGTTGATCACACAGGTAATTGACGTCCAATTCGCCAACGTCCCGGGTCTTCTTGAAGAGCTTCTTCGAGATTCTACAACTGAACAGTTTGTTTATGGAGAAATTTTTGATCCGTTGGAAGTGTCATCGCACATGAATTATATTCAAGACGCTTGGATGCTTTTATGCAAAATTCGGGGAACTATTGAGAATGAACAGCTGGGTGTGAATGTTTCATGGCTTCCTTCCCGCTCTAAATCCGGAGTCAAAAAATTTCCCATCAGTTCTCTACTAACTCATATGAGGGACAACGGAAATCTTCCCATCAACATTGGCGAAACCAAAGAGGCGTTTCGGTTCACAATTAATGCTCACGATCTCGATGGAAAACTAAACATAGTTACCGGAAAGAAAGGAACCGGAAAGTCTCACCTTTCCAAACTCCTCGTCTTAGGTCTTATCGATTACGGAGCCAAAGTTGTGGTTCTTGACCTAAACGGCGAATACACCAACCTATGCTTTTCTTCCAAAGGGGAAAAGAATGAGTACCACGACAGAGTTCACGTGCTTACCCCCGGAGTTAACCTGAAAGTATCACTGGCCCAAATGGACCTAAAAGTTATGTTAAACATTCTCGTTCACGCCCTTAATCTTCCTGGAACATCTACTCGAGAGTTTCGACGCATATGGCAATCTCTGCAGCAGCGACGGGTTTTTACTCTCCAAGAACTCGGCGAGGCCATTAGGAACTGGAAATGTAATCAACACGTGCGAGATGCCCTCTTCTCCCGTTACTATAGCCTGCTAAACTCCGGCTTTTTCACAGACAACGTTGCAAAAGCAATGGCCTTCGAGGAATTCTTTGAAGAAATTCGAAAAGGCGGAGCTTTGATCCTAAACTTGCGGGACGTTTCGTCGGTTGATCGCCAGATTGTTGTAGAGTATACTCTCGGAAAGCTTATGGACCTTCTAAACCAGTGGAAGATACGGGCTGTCTTTCTCTTCGCTGAGGAGGCTCATCTTTATCTGCGGGAAACCTACTGGGACGACATCGTTACGAGGATGAGACACTTCGGAGTTTTCACCACCTTCGTGACCAATCAACCCGACACCATAAGAGAAAACATCTATCGTCAAGCCGACAATATCTTCCTTTTCAACTTCACCAACGAACGCGACCTCGAAACCGTGTCCAGAGCGGCGAGAGTTGACTCCGAAACCGTGAAGTCAATCGCACAAGACCTTCCACCTCATCATTGTCTCATCCTCGGAAAAGCGGTTAAAGACTTCCCGATGGTCGCAAAAGTGAAAGCCCTTGACGTTCAAACCATGGGGCACACAAGACTTTTCTTCACGGATACGAATTAGAATTCTTCCAATTCCTTTCGATGTTTTTTGAAAAATAAACGAAAAGTATTCGTCAGGTTATATGTTTCAACTTCTTCTAAAGAAACCCATCTAACCTGTGTGACATCGCTACCGGCCTTCAGAGTTCCGCCACTAGGTCGAGCTAGAAACTGCAACAGAATGTAATGATATCGTAGGCGTTCATTTTCGCCCGAAATTATGTTGTCAATGACATCCATGGGCTTGTCGCCAACAAGCTCAATGTCCAACCCACATTCCTCTTTTGCTTCTCTCATAGCTGTGTCTCGAACTCCTTCTCCTAGTTCCACAGCTCCTCCTGGAATACTCCACTTACCCTTCTCAGGCTCAACTCCCCTCTTCACAAGGAGAAGCTTTCTACTCTGCACGATGACCGCTCCAACTCCTACTATGGGTTGCGTAGGGTATTCCCGTTTCAAACTTACGCCTCCGACAACAATATGTTCACCACTCTCTTATACTTTAAAAAGTAACTCCATCCACTAAGATTGAAGAGCCGACACGTGATGGAAGGAGGGAGAGAAACGTTAATGAAGCCTTTCAGTTTTGTTCACGCGGCTGACCTGCATCTAGGTTATGCTCAATACAATCTCGATGTCCGACGCGAAGACTTCAACGTGGCCTTTCGGGAGATGGTGGATAAAACCATTGAGTTGAAGCCTGATTTTATGATAATTGCGGGTGACATCTTTGAGCATGCTCGTCCCTCAAACATGACCCTCGAAAACGCCATAACCAACTTTAAGAGGCTGAGAGACGCTGGGATACCCGTGCTTACAGTAGATGGTTCCCACGATTCTGCTCCCAACGTGATAACGGGTACCATTCTCAATCCGCTGGATAGCGCTGGCTTGATTCGTTACCTGCCCCGTCATGAAGGTGCTTCTTGGAGAAACGAAAGCTGTTATGTCTACGGCATTCCCAACTTTCGGACCCCTAGAAAAACTGAGGAAGAATTGCCGGTTTTTCTGGAGAACAACAAGCCCACCCCTGACTCTTCCCTTTTTAACATCCTTGTTTTTCACATGGCTTTGGATATTCCCGCTCTTAAGCCTCCACAAATGGAAGCCGAAGCTCCACCGGAACTGCTTCCCGAGGGCTTCAACTATTATGCTGGCGGTCACATTCACACACCATACAAATTTCCCTTCAAAAAAGGTCTCCTCACCTATAGCGGCTCCACTGAAACCGTAAGCTACGAGGACGCTGAGACTGAGAAGGGTTTCTATCATGTTGAGGTCAACGGAAAAGGAGTTCCCAAACTTCATCGCATCAAGCTTGAAACTCCGCGTCGTTTCATCGTTTTGGATCGTAACTACAGTGGGTCGACTCCCACGAAAATAACCGAAGCGGTGGTGCAACTCGTGAAGGAAGCAGATGAAACAGAGGCTGTTATCGTTCCTATAATACGTGGCGTTTTGCCTGCTGAAGCCGGACGCGGAGAAATTGACCTCGCTAAGATAAGAAGCGCTGCTGAAAAGGCTCTCCTTGTTCATCCGGTCCTCCGACTAAGAGAAACCGGGGTTCCTGAAGAAATAATTCGCTCCATATTCAAGGGCGAATTAAAAGACCTCAAAACAAAAGCTTTCGAATACTTTTTCGAAATCTTCTCCGAACGTTACCCTCGAGAAGAGGCTGAAAAAATAGCGAGACTCGCCGTTGACCTCCTTAGTCCGTTGGTTGAAAAACAAGAAACGAAAGTGAAAGAAGTGTTGGAGGAGTTTGGGTGAGAGTTAAATCTTTACACCTAGAGAACATTCGATCCCACTCGGAAACAACGATTCCCTTTGTGAATGGATTCAACTGCCTCGTCGGCGGTCTGGGACGCGGAAAGTCAAGTGTCCTCTACGCCATCGATTTTGTCCTCTTCGGAGATCCCCTGAGCAGAAGTTATGAATATCTCCTCAGAGAAGGAGCGGATGTCGGAAAGGTAACAGCAATTTTTGTTCATGGCGGGAAAACTTACACTCTTCAGAGAGCCCTACGGAGGCATGGAAAAGGCGTCAGCCAAGACATGGAACAGCTCAAATTTTGCGAAAACGACAAGTTGATTGCAGGTGAGAAAAACGAGGCGGTTGCCGAGCAGTTGAAGGCTCTGACAGGTCTTGACAAAAATCTTTTTCGAGAAGTTGTTTGGGTGCGGCAAGAGCATCTTAAGGAACTGCTAGATGTAACTCCGCGGCAACGCCAAACGAAACTGGATCAGCTATTCGGGCTTTCCGACTATGAAGTGGCTTGGAGCGTTTTAGCTCAGTTTCAAAGAGACTACAAGGTTGAAAAGGGAGTCTACGAACGGGACGTAGACGTAGTCGGAGTTGACAAGCTTCAGGGTCAGTACAACGAGGCAGCCGAAGAGTTTTCGATGATTGAAAACCAACTCAGGGACTTGGGTGAAAAACTTACCCAAGCAGAATCTGCTCTCAGAGGAGCGACTTCTCGTCTCGAAGGTCTCGAAGAATTGAGAAAACAAACAGAAGAATTGCGAGGAATGGAAATTCAACTGCAGACCAACATCGCCAACATCGAAGATACATCCGCAAGACTCGTTGACGAAAATGAAACGAAGAAGGTTCTCATTCATGACTTGGAAGAGCGCCTGAAAATGATGGAGACGCAGCAGAAGTCCAATCGAAACAAACTTCGAGAAGTGGGATTAAACTCCAATCAAACAATTGAAGAATTGAGAAGATACCTCTTCACTGTTGAAGATCAGATGAAGAGCATGGCCGGCGAACAAGAAGCTACAAAAAGAGAAATGGAAACTTCCCAAAACCGCATCTCAAGCTTAATAACCGAAAACAAGTGTCCATTATGCCTTCAAGATCTCACTGGAGACTACAAGAAAGGCCTCCTTGAACGTCTTCAAGAGGAAAACCTTGAACGCGAAAAAAGATTGTCAGAGCTTCAAAAGAACCTCGACGAACTGGAAAGTCTACACAGCACTGTCAACATCGTTGTCTCCAATCTGCAACCGCTTATTCCACGAATTGAAGAAACAAAGGAACGAATCGCCGAAGAGCAACAATTTTTGGCCAAGCGTTCAGCAGAGTTTGAAAACGCGCAGCAACAAGAGAAAAGGCTACGCAGCCAACTCACCGCCACCAGCGCAGAGATAGCCAAATTTGATGTCACCGAACTTGAATCTGCCCGAAAACTTCGTGACGCTGCCTTCGAACACTACTCTGCAGCCAAGTCTAGTTTGGAGATGATGGAAAGAAGAAAAAGAGATATCGCGTTAAGGATTGATGATCTGAAGGAACGGCTAGACAATGCCCAACAGAAAATTGAAAGAATGGAAAAAATCGGAAAACTTCTTGAAGTCATCGACAGCATACGGGGAGCCTATAGAAGCATTCAACCAAAACTGAGAAGCGAGTTCGTCACATATCTTGAACGAACTGTCCAGCAGGTTTTAGATGGACTCGTTGGAGACGCCGGACCAGTATTGATTGTTAAGATCGACGAAACCTATACTCCCTTTGTCAGCAGCGAAGAGGGCTACGAAAGGGAAGTCTCAAACCTTTCTGGTGGCGAGCGAACGCTACTCGCCTTCGCCTATCGCATAGGTTTAGGGCAGTTGATTATGCAGTCGAGAACAGGGCATGGGCTTTACATGCTTCTTTTGGATGAGCCAACAGAGAGTTTAGGAAGGGAAGATGGCTCTGTTGATCGGTTGGCAGAGGCTGTTTCCCGCTTGAAGGCCATTGAACAAATAATCGCTGTGACTCACAGCGAAGCATTTGCGGAAAAAGCGGAACGTGTTATACGCGTGGAGAAAGAAGTTGGTGCAAGTAGGGTGTTTGTGGAGAAGTAACCAGTCCTTACTCTTCTTCTTTTTCGGTTTTCTCTTCCTCCTCCGAAGTTTTCTTGGTGAGTGGTAGAGGCGGTGGCGTAGAAGCCATGGCCCAGCCGATCCACGCTACGATGAAAAGAAAGGCGTAAACGATGATTATTACTGGAACGATTAACGCCCATTCGCTAAGTGTTTTTCCCAAGATAACTATGTCTTCTGGCGCTAGGAAAAGCCAACAAAAATATCCAATCATGGCAAGCACGCTTAGTGTGAAGATAAGGATGCCCAAAGTTTTGTCTTTCATAGGGTTGTTCCCCTTTGAACTAGAAGCTTAAAGCGTATTCCACTTAAGATTTTCGCGCGTGCAACGTGAAAAATAAAGGATTATCGCTTAAACAAACAATCAAAGAACTGTTGAAGGCATGCGGAGATACTTGTGTCAGGTACCTCACTATGAGTACAGAGAACATCAACTAATTTATGATTATTAATAGAAGAAAAAAGAGAGTAGAGGAGGTTAGTCGTTTAGAGCAATTACGTTAAGTGTTGTTTAGCCCTTCTTTGTGATTTCCTTGATCACTCCAGCGGCGATGGTTGTTCCCATGTCCCGTATCGCGAACCGTCCGAGTTCAGGAAAGTCGCTGTAGGCTTCAACAGAAATGGGGTATATCGGTTCAAATCGCACAGTTGCGCCGTCTCCAGTCTTCAGAAACGCCGGTTTTTCCTCGACGGTTTGTCCAGTTCTTGGATCAAGTTTCGCAATTAGCTCTGTGAATCTACATGAAACTTGGCCTGTGTGGGCGTGCATCACTGGAGAGTATCCAGCGGCGACGGCTGTTGGATGATAGATCACGATTATTTGTCCAATGAACTCTTTTGCAACGGTTGGTGGGTTGTCGGGATGACCGGCCACATCTCCTCGGTGAATGTCCTTTTTGGAGACGCCCCTAATATTGAATCCGATGTTGTCGCCAGGTACAGCCTTCAGGATTCTGACGTGATGGGTTTCGATGGATTTGGCTTGTCCTTGGGCGTTTGATGGCATGAACACGAGGGTGTCGCCTTCTTTTAGCACGCCGGTTTCCACCCTTCCAACAGGAACTGTTCCAACTCCGGTGATTGTGTAAACATCTTGCACTGGAAGGCGCAGGGGTTTGTCAATGGGTTTGGGTGGAACTTCGAAGGTGTCTAGCGCTTCATAGAGGGGTGGACCTTTATACCAAGGCATCTTGTCGCTGCGTTTAACGAGGTTGTCCCCGGTCCATCCGGAGGTGGGTACAAATGGTATCTTATCAACGTTGTAACCAACCATTTTGAGCATGCGGGAAATTTCATTTTTGATTTCTTCGTATCTCTCTTGTTTCCAGTCCACTGATGCATCGTCCATTTTGTTGATGGCAACTGCCATCTGGTTTACTCCCAGCGTGTAAGCGAGAAAGGCGTGTTCCCTGGTTTGTCCGCCCGGTCCGATACCGGCTTCGAATTCTCCTCGTTTAGCGGAAACGAAGAGGATGGCGGCGTCTGATTGGCTGGCTCCGGTGACCATGTTTTTGACGAAGTCTCTGTGTCCTGGTGCGTCGATTATGGTGAAAAAGTATTTCGGTGTTTCAAATTTCAGGTAAGCAACGTCTATGGTTAGACCTCTTTCTCTTTCCTCTTTTAGTCTGTCTAAGACCCAAGCAAATTTGAAGGTTTCTTTTCCCAATTTCTTAGCTTCTTCTTCGTATGTTTTGGCAGTTCTTTCGTCGATGGTTCCTGTGAGGTAGAACATGTGGCCTACAGTTGTGGATTTTCCGTGGTCTACGTGTCCGATGACAACTAGGTTTAAGTGGGGTTTTTCTGCTTTACTCATTTTTTTCTCCTCCTATATTTTATTTGAGCTTGCTCCTCCAATTGTAGTGAAATTCGTAGAGAAGACAGTTGGTTCAGTTATTTTAATTTTTTGAAAGGATTTGAGATGTTGCCATGCTTTCCTCTCTTAAAGTCTCTAGTATACGATATGAAGTTTGTCTAACGGGAAGACCGGGCTACTCTTTCCATTTCGTTGCATTTTTGCACGGCGTAGCTTTTTACATCTTTATTGGCTGCTAAGATCAACTCTTCGACTAGGCACTCGTCCAAGGAACGGGGGTTGCCGAAAGCGATCTTCCTTGTTCCCTCGGAAAGAAAACGTAGAGCAAGGTCAACTCGCCTTTGAGGAGATATATCCACAGCCATGTGATAAGCAATGCCTCCGTAGCTAATGCGGGTGGTATCCTCGCAGGGAGCAGTGTTTTCGGTTGCCCTGACAAGGATTTGTATGGGGTTTTGTTCCGTTCGGAGGTGGATGATTTCGAAGGCGTTTTTAACCAGATTGACGGCTCTGGCCTTTTTTCCAGCGCTACTGCCAGGCCGCATAAGGTTGTTTATAAGTCTCTCTACGATGTTAACTTTAGCCTTACGAAATTTTCCATGTTCATGTCTCCCCATGCTGTGAGGAATGTAAACTGGTTGAAGAGAGATGTACCGCTTAATCCCTAGATCCACTACTTCAATTCCGTCAAAACTCCACTTTCCGAACAGTTTGATCTCCTGTCCCTTGCTCAAATGCGCCACCTTGACAAACCTTCTGGGTTAAGAAGCCTCTATTTAAGGCTTGTTCAGAAGACAGTTTTGTTCTTACCGCATGGGCTTCTCTTTCTTACCGAGAACTAACTGTTTAAGAGAAACGCCGTTGATCATAATGACTTTCCATCGAACTCCAGGGATGTCACCCATGCTTCCACCGCGGGAACCACCGATTCCTTCCACTATCACTTCGTCGTGTTCGTCAACCGCGTTGAGGGCTCCGTCCCCCGGGAGAAAGGCTGTTATAACCTTGCCGTTCTTGATGAGTTGGGTTCTCACACATTTTCGTATCGCGCTGTTGGGCTGCTTGCTTTCAACACCCACTTTCTCTAGGACGATTCCACGGCCCATGGGAGCTCCTTGCAACGGGTCAGATTTGACGTCTAGTCTGAGCATTCGGCGCTTGTAGTAGACGTCGCTCCACCTGAACTTTTTCCTCTTTTCAAGCAGTTTTCTCGCGGCGAGTTCGCCCTTCGGTGCCTTCGAACCCATACTTTTCTATCCTCTAGCTACGTTATTTTGTAGTTCTAATATTTAAACAGTCTATATCAGAAACTCACATAAATATGAGAATTGGGTCACGCTGTTATTTTCGCTTGGGAAACACTGATTCACCATGCGCGCGTGTGCTTCTAGATGACATGTGGTTCTGTTTCTAAGACGCCTTCTTTCCTTTTACTCGTCTTGCGGTTTAAAATTGTGGCAACTATTTCTTGAAATTCCTGTTCACTTATAAGGCGACGGCTTATCGCATCATCGCAGTTAATTCCAGTTCCTCTTTCAATCTCCCTGTCTATTTCAAGTCGGCCTTCATGAGTTGTCTGGTCGAAGAGCTGTAATAATATCAGCCACTCACGAACTTTCTGACTCAATCTTTCACCCACGTTATACATTTAGCCCTAGATGATTTAACTCATTCTTCTTTTGCGCGCACGACTCTACATTGGCTCAACGCTTGGAAGACCAAAAAGAAGTTAACAACAGATTAAATGCAACGCTTTCTGTGGAAGGACACAGTTTCTTGGTATGGATGATTTCAAGGATTTACTCAGCAAAACAAAAAGAATCTAATATACTAATTGTCTTTTCTTTGCTTTCTCTCCTAATCCTTGCTGCAACGCCAAGTTTTTATGAACACTGTTGCTAATTATCGTTGATGTCTGGCAAAGAATTCTTTGTCGGTCGCTATGAGGAACTAGGGTGGATATACAACGAATTCGAGTCCAAACCATCAATTAGAATAAATACTATGAACGTTAAGAAAGCAGATATTGTAAAGAGACTTGAATCTTTGGGAATAGTGCTTGAAAAGATTCCTTTTCTTGAAAACGGTTACTGGATTCGCAAATCCGAATTTTCCGTTGGTGCAACAGCAGAATACCTCTTAGGCTTGTATTCGATTCAGGAGGCAGCTGCCCAAATCCCAGCTACGTTGTTCACTGGACTGGAAAACAAAACCGTTCTTGATGCTTGCGCATCTCCAGGCGGAAAAACTGTTCAGCTAGCCGATCTAATGCAGAACACAGGTGTAATAATAGCTCTAGACGTTAAAAGACGAAGGCTAGGTGCACTATCAAACCAGCTGGAACGGTGCCGTGTAAAAAATACGATAGTCTACCAGATGGATGCAAGAGAGTCGTCAAGGCTAAACACAAAGTTCGACCGGATACTTCTGGACGTTCCATGCTCAGGCAATTATGTAGCCGACAAGGGCTGGTTCAGCAGAAGAACGCTTAAAGATGTAAAGAAGAATGCGGAGCTTCAGAGACAAATACTAGCTGAAGCCGTCCAAGTCGTAAAAGATAACGGAGAAATAGTTTACGCGACATGCTCACTAGAGCCAGAAGAGAACGAATTGAACATTGACTGGGCAATAAAAACCTTAAATCTCGAAATTGAAAAAATCAAGTGTCACGGGGAAAAAGCGCTAACAAATGTTTTCGGCAGAGAACTTGACAGTTCAATAGAAAATTGCAGGAGAATTTGGCCCAGACAAACTCAAGGTTTCTTCGTCTGCAAACTCAGAAAGCAAGCGTGTGAGTAATGAAACCAATTAAAGATTTCGTAGGGCAATTTAGGACAAGCATTGACTTAGACGAGAGCCTTATTGTTAAGAAGCAAAACAGATATTTTCTTTTGAATGAGGATCTGAAACGGCATGTACAGAGAGATTTCTTCTATGCCGGAGTCTACCTCGGAAAAGTCAAAGGTACAATCTTCTTTCCAAGTTTTACTTTGTTGGCAATGATCGCGGAAAGAAAAGCAAACAAGGTAATAGTTGACAAGAAGACGGCATGGCTCTTCATCTGCGGAAGGGACATATTCAAACGAGGAATACTGAATGTGACGGGCTCAAAAAGAAAAGGTGATTATACTTTGATTCAGAACGAGTATAATGAATGCCTAGGCTTCGGCAAAATATTGCGCAATATGCGTGAAGAAAAAGACAAGAATAAAGTTTTTGTGAAGAACATTCTAGACATAGGCGACTTCTTAAGAAGAGAAAAAAGCGCGAGCTTTAAACACAAAATATGAATATGCACATCGACAAGAATAAAAATCAAGTCATTTTGTGAATAAAATTGAAGCGCGGCAAGGTTATACGGTTTTGCGTGCTTCCACACTGTAAGACAGCTTTTGGTTCGGTGTCGAGAGGGCAACACGCTCGCTCTCTGTTCCAGTCAGCACGTCACCAGCCAAATGTTTCTGTTGCAGCTGGCCAAAGCTAACCGTTTCCGTTTCAAGCTTAGCCGCCGACTCTACTTCCGTAACCGACAGCTATCTGTCCCTTGCCGCAACAACAGTCGAGTGAGCTCCTTGCTTGTAGAGATTATGGACTAAGAATTCAAAGGAAAAGTCCAAATACTTTGATATGCGCGCGCTCGATCTGTTTCTCATGTCTCGGGAATTACTTCGTCCGCGAAAAGCTCTATGCCTTCTAAACCGTTTCCGAAAATGAGGCAGAGATTAGTCAGACCAACATCTTTGTACTTCCACAATTTTTCAATGATATCTTTTGGGGATCCAATGAAGTGAGAATCAGCGAATTCTTTAACACTTTTATTTATTGTCCTAGCGTGAGGAAGGGCGAGCTTCATCGCTTCTTCCCTATTCCTCATGGGGATAGCCATGGCGTGCGTTGATATCTCTAGTTCTTCGGAGTTCTTTCCGATACTTAGACAATAGTTCCTAAGGGATGTAACTCTCTCCTTAAGGGAGGCCAGCACATTTTCGTGGATATCGATGTCCCATCCATTACCTTCCTTCGCAACTAGCCTCAATATATTATCAGATTTGCCTCCAATCCAGATGGGGGGATGAGGCTTCTGGGCGGGTTTAGGCTCCAAAATGGCGTTTTCAAGATCAAAGTACTCTCCCTTAAAGTTCACTTCTCTCTCCTGCCACAGCTTCTTTATGACCTTGATAGCCTCTTCAAGAGAGGCAAACCTCTCCGAGTATTTGGCCCACGGAATACCGTAGGCCATAGCCTCCTTCCTGAACCATCCAGCTCCGATATTGAGGATGAATCTACCATTAGAGATCAAATCTAGAGTCGCAGCCATCTTGGCTAAGAGGGAAGGATAACGGAAAGAATTGCAGAGAACCAGATTACCAAGTCTAACTCTAGTTGTCAATGTTGATAATGCTGAAAGGGTAGTCCAAGCCTCAAATATCGGCCTATCCTCAACGGGGCCTCCACTAGGTTTGGCTCCTGCGGGATTGATTAAATGGTCGGAAACCCATATGCAATCAAAACCGTAACTGTCTGCCGCTTGAGCTAGTTCCTTGAGTAAATCGAAATCGAGAGAATAGTCTTCCATAGGCGTCCAACTACCAAAATTGGGAATCCAAACCCCAACCTTCAACTTCATATTAACATCCCTTAATCTCATGAGTAGCAATCTCAGATTTTTAAATGCGTGCGTTCCTGCTATGAGAATAGTTCAGTTTAACAAAATCCATATCTACCAGCGTTCATGTATTCTCTGTCAATGAAAAAATGAGGGAACCCTCATATGCGCCCGCAACGTCGTAGCAGCACTAGTCTACATCCCATAGCTTTCAAAAACTTGGAGAAGATAGAGTTAAAACCGAGAAAGGCCAAAGGATGAAAGCCCTTGAGTGTCCAGATTCAGAACGTGGTGGCCTCAGCGGCCTTTAACCAAACCTTCGACCTCACCGCGATAGCTAATGCCTTCCCTCGGGACACCGAATTTAAGGGACGGTTTCCTGGCCTTGTCTTCAAACTGAAGAAGCCCAAGACAACTATGCTCATCTTCAAGACGGGAAAGATGATTTGCACTGGAGGCAAGGGCGAGGACGAGGCGAGGAGGGCGATCCTAGGGGCTGTTCGGAAGCTGAGGAAGGGAGGCATTAATGTTGCGGGAAAACCAGAGATCAAGATCACGAACATCGTCGCTTCGGCGATTCTTAACGGGGTCATCGACCTCGATAAACTTTACTCGTCCGAGGGGATGGGTGGCAACATCCTCTTCGAGCCTGAACAGTTTCCGGCTCTGATCTACCGATGGGAGAGCCCAAAAGTGATCTTTCTCGTTTTCTCCACTGGCAAGATCGTCTGTGTGGGCGCAAAGAAAAAAGAGGATATCTACGAGGCTATAGAAAATCTTCGGCGAAAGCTGGAGGAGAGCGAAGTCCTGATCAGGAGCTAAGTTAGTTTCAATGCGGAGCAGGGTTTTCCATGTTTGCAGAACCCGGAACCTACGATCAAATTATAACCATGTTTTCCCCAGATGGACGCCTCCTACAGGTCGAGTACGCCATTGAAGCGGTAAACCGTGGAGCAACAGTGCTGGGGGTCTCCTGCCTTGAGGGAATCGTGTTGGGGGCTGAAGAGGACATCCGAACGAATTTGCAGGGTCTCAACTTCAGCCGGAAGATCTATGAGGTTGATGAGCACCTTGGAGCAGCTGTCGTTGGTTTGGCGGCCGACGCCCGCATCCTCATCGACCAGGCGAGGATCGACGCTCAGATCAATAGGCTGATGTACGACGAATCCATCGACGTAGAAGTTGTTACAAAACACATCGGGGACACAAAACAACTGTATACTCAGCACGCAGGGGTAAGGCCCTTCGGGGTCTCAATCATCTTTGGCGGTGTCGACAAGACTGGAAACAGACTGTTCGCCACAGACCCGAGTGGTTCCTACAGGGCTTACAGAGCTGTTGCGTTGGGGCACGGACGCGAAGTGGCTGAGCCCATTCTAAATGAGGAATACCATGAAGGCCTGAAACTTAATGAGGCGATTAAGCTCAGTGTAAAGTGCCTCGTCAAGGCCATTGAGACCCAGGGAAAGAAGTCGGCGATTAGAATAGCGGTAATCCTCTCTGAGACTAAAAGGTTTAGAATATTAACAGCAGAAGAGGTTGAGCCTTACATACGCCAGGGCACTCGGATAGGCCAGAGGAAGGAGAGGCGGAAGTGAGCGCCTATTAGTTGGGCAACAGCTCCATACTTGCGTACCTCACCTGAGATCGCGAGGAGGATGCTGATGCGCGCGAGCATGTGACGCTCGCGGGGTAGCTAAGTTTCAGTTTGAGCCGTCTCACCGAAGGCACGGAGGCCAGCAGGCAGCTGTGGAAATTTTTCTTTAACTTTCTGCTCCGCAACCGTGGATGCTTCGTTCAAGATACTCTGGGCATCTTCACTTGCTTCTTGGAAGTCTATGTTCAACCCGGTGCTGTGGCTAGCTTCCATCACTATTCCGCTCAGCAAGTTTCCAATAGTTCCAAATTCCCTTTCGGCTTCTGGAAAGACTGCTGCCATCCCGTTTTTAACGCTGCGTAGCACACCAACTGCTGGACCTACTGTGCTAACGACATCGCCAAGCTCTGAAACAGTGCTTAACCTGAGAACAATCTGTTCTAGGGCTAGTCTCGCGTGGATTATCATCTTTTCCATTTTCCTTATTTCAGCCAGTTCGTTGGCGAAGACGTTGGCACGCTGCATATCATGCTTTGAGTAGGCGTCAACGATTCGAGCGAATATGGATTTGTCGCGTTCTGAGAAGCGGTCGCTAGCCTTGTCAAGTCTTTGAATCTGTATGTCAATGCGTTTTATGGCGTAATCGAGGCGTGGTTTCATTGGACTTGGAGCACGAAAGGCTTCCTTAATCTTCGTAGTGATAGGTGTTTTGTCTTTTCCTTCTCCCCATCTTCTAGCGAACTTTTCAGACAATTTTGATTCCTGACATAGGGATTGTTTGAAACGTATTATTACATTGTTAACATGCGGAGAACATACAAGCATATCTCTGCCATCATATGTCTATGTCACCGTCGTTTTGGGCTTTAAATCGCATATGGAAAGAGAGAAGAGGTGCACCTGCGCTAGTAAACAATTTCGTGTGAGTTAGACTCAGAAGCACGAAATCCGCGCACGCATGTTTCCGCAAAACCGACTTTAACAAACCTTTAAAACCAGAAAAAGGGGAGTTTGCGGGGGTGTCGCCAAACTTCTAATATTTAAACAGATACAATCACGCTAATTAGAATATCGAGTTTATCTCAAAATTCTCCATAAGCCCCGCATACTTTTAGTCCAGTTTCACAGCAAGCAATAGAAGACCAGCGAAAATAAGAACTCCAGCTGTTGCGGTTTTCAGTGTTACCTTTTCGCCGAGGAAAAGGGCTGCTAGAACCAAGACAATCAATACGCTTGCTCGGTCTACTGGAGCCACCTTTGAGGCGTCGGCCAATTTTAGGGCAGCGAAATAGAATAGCCATGATAAGGCTCCAGCGATGCCGGAGAGAATTATGAATCCCATGTCCTTGCTTGTGAACTGAGTTAGTTGGGGTCCTTTTCCGCTAGATATAACAAAGACAACTATGAAAAGCACCATGACGATAGCTCGCGCCGCCGTTCCCACAGTGGAATCAACTCCTTGCAATCCGATTTTCGCAAAAATCGACACAAGAGCTGCGAAGAAAGCCGAAAGAGCTGCTAAAAGAAACCATTCCATTCCTAATCACCTAACGTTCATAGAAACGGTCAACCTATTATTTTTAACTAATCATACGCTTGTTGTCCTCCTAAAAAGGTAGAAAGGAGGGGAAATCGCGGGAATTTCTCCGCAGTTCTAATATTTAACACCGCATTTTATATGAATATCATTCGTGGCTGTGAAAAATGGATGTTTGGAGACTGCTTGGACTAGAGGTTGGAGACGCTTTCACAAATATGGCCATGGACGAGGCTATTTTGACGGCTAGAATCGCTGGGAAAGTGCCGAATACCCTCCGCTTTTACAGGTGGAAACCCTCAGCCGTGTCCATAGGTCGCTTTCAAGACCTTTTCAGCGAAGTTCACGTGGAAAACTGTAGAAAACATGGCGTAGATGTTGTAAGAAGAATTACGGGTGGAGGAGCCGTATACCACGATTATGATGGGGAAATAACCTACAGCTTGGTCGTTGATGGAAAAGATTTAGGATACGCAGACATGGACCTAATCTCTGCTTACAAAACAGTATGCAAGGGACTTATTGAAGCTGTCAGAATTCTTGGAACCGTTGCAGAATTCAACCCACTAGACTCGAAACAGTGTCCCAACATAACGATAAAGGGAAAGAAAATCTCAGGAAGCGCTCAATCTTACAAGAGAGGCATACTACTTCAGCATGGAACATTTCTAGTGGACATAAACCATGAAAAAATGTTTACTTTTCTTAAGGTTCCGTGGGCCAAAACATTAGTGGATGTGCTGGAGGTATCAAAGAAAAAGTTGACGTCTGCCCAGCAAGAACTTGAATTGCGGATGTCTATGGAAGAGGCGTATCAAGCTCTAGTTAAAGGATTTGAGAAGGCGCTGAAAATACAGCTTACGGAGGAAGAACTGACGAGTTACGAGTGGAAACTGGCTGAAAAAATTCGTAGAAATAAGTTTTCGACTGAAGATTGGAACTTTAACGGTAAAGCAGTTGTCTTATCGTAGATGAGATCAATAGTTTTTCTATAGTAGAGCATACATGACAATTAGGGGAGCAAACACCGAAGCTACGAGAGACATTACGGTTATCATCGTGTTTAGCGATGGACCCGCTGTATCTTTGAATGGGTCACCTACAGTGTCGCCTACAACCGCAGCCTTATGAGGCTCTGAACCCTTACCGCCAAACGCCCCGGCTTCAATGTATTTTTTGGCGTTGTCCCATAGTCCGCCAGCGTTAGACATCAAAAGGGCAAAGATCAAACCAGAGAATATGCTGCCGCCTAAATATCCGCCAAGAGCGTCTATGCCGCCAACGAAGCCTACGACCAAAGTAACAACGATAGATAGGACGCTTGGAAGAATCAATTCCTTCAAGGCTCCTTTTGTGGCGATGTCTACGCACGTTGCATAGTCTGGCTTTACTCCTTCCTTTCCTTCCTTTAGACCTGGAATTTCTCTGAACTGCCTTCTGATCTCTTCGATCATTCTAAAGGCGTTTTTACCGACGCCAAGCATCACCAGCGCTGAGAACAACGGTGGCATAGCAATACCGATGAGCGCACCTGCTAAAACTAGTGGTTTCATTAAATCAAAACCAGCTGCCCCTGAAATCTCTTGGAAGGTAGCAAGCAGTGCAAGCACCGTCAATCCTGCGGCTCCTATTGCAAATCCTTTCGTTATGGCCTTAGCGGTGTTGCCAGCGGCGTCCAGTCTATCTGCAATGTCAATCACTTCCTCTCCAAGTCCCGACTGCTCTGCGATTCCCTTTGCATTGTCGACGATTGGACCGTAGGCGTCGCCGGCAACGATCATCCCGACGATGGATAACATTCCAACGGCAGCGATGCCAACTCCATACACTCCGGCTAAACCGTAGGCTACTGCGGATGCGATGCCTATGCCGAGGAGAGGTGGAAACATGCTTATCAAACCGTAGGAAAAACCAGTTATTATGTTGATGGCTGCTCCGGTTTTTGATGCTTCAGCGGTTTTTATTGCGGGGGCTCTGTCTATGGAAGTGAAGTAGTCTGTTGTGATACCAATTACGACGCCAGCGACTAACCCGACTACTAGAGCACCCCATATTTGAAATGGATATAACGAAGATTCTAAATTGCTCTGAGCCCAAGTTTCAATTTCTTGCCGAAGATAGAGAGTTACGAATAACGCCATGATGATGAAGATGCCACAAGTTATGTATGTCCCCCAGTTAAGCGCTTTTCCCGGATTGCCTTTCTTACCAACTCTTACAATAGCAACGCCTAGGATTGAGGCCAAGATTCCTAGCCCAGCAAATATTAGTGGCAAATTGACAAAAGGATTATCAAAGGATGAAATTCCAGGTGCAAGACCTACTGCCAGTATCATTACTGCTGCAATACTCGCAACGTACGAGTCGAATAGATCAGCGCCCATGCCTGCCACATCTCCTACGTTGTCGCCAACATTGTCTGCTATTACCGCCGGATTTCTAGGGTCGTCTTCTGGAATGTCCATTTCTACTTTGCCCACAAGGTCGGCGCCTACGTCAGCGGTTTTTGTGTATATGCCTCCACCTGCCTTTGCAAACAACGCCATGGCGCTTGCACCGAAGCTGAAGCCGAGGACGATTCCCGGATCGCCGGTGAGGTAGTAGACAACGCTTATTCCAAGCATAGCGAATCCAACGACGGATAAGCCCATGACGGCTCCACCGCGAAATGCCACTGGAAACGCCTTGTTCAACCCTTCTTTTGCTGCATGGGCTGATCGGACGTTTGCTTTTAGGGCAACCGTCATTCCGAAGTAGCCAGCCAAAGCTGAACAGATTGAACCAAAAATGTACGCTACTCCCATAATGGGGCCGTTCTTGGGAAGGAAGATTGCTAGGACTGTGGCTACGACTGCAACGAAGACTGCAAGGTACATGAATTCTCTTTTCAGAAAGGCGTTGGCGCCTTCTTGTATTGCTCCGGCAATTTCACGCATCTTCGTGGTTCCGCTATCTTGTTTGTTAACGTAAACAAAGAGGTAGGATGCAACTACTATTGAAGCTAAAGCCGCGAGCGGCGCAATCGTCCACAACTCCATTTTAATCACACCAAATGCGTAGACTTATTGAGCACTGACAGGGATATCTTAAGTTTTTCGCCGACTTGTTAGGCATTATCTAATTCATAAAGATATTTTACGTCTTTAGCTACTCCTTATTACAGCCTTTTTGCCGGCTGTGGAGAAAACAAGACATTAACTGAAAGAAATGCTTTTTAGGAGCAAGGATGCCTTAAAATGCTAAATGTGAAATTGTACGGTTGGGTAAAAGTAGGCGGTTGACTTGAGCCCCGAATGGCATGCTATGGAAACGGAGGAACTCATGAGAGCCTTAAAAGCCAACGAGAAAGGCTTGAGTGAGGAAGAGGCTAAACGTCGACTGCAAGAATTCGGGCCCAACGAGCTGGTGGAGAGAAAGAGAGTAACCCCTTTTCAAATATTTCTTAGTCAGTTTAAGGACATTTTCGTGATAATGCTTCTAATAGCAGTTGTCATTGAATTGGGAATTAGGGAGATTATAGATGCTTCAACCATAGGTGCCATTGTAGCCCTCAATGCAGTGGTTGGTTTTGTTCAGGAGTATCGGTCAGAAAGGGCAATGGAAGCCATGAAAAAGTTGACCGCTCCCAAGGCTCGGGTCTTACGAGACGGAAAAGAGATGCTTATACCCGCCAAGGAGGTTGTGCCTGGTGACATCGTCCTTTTGGAGTCTGGAGACCGCATCCCAGCTGATGGCCGACTCCTGGAGGTAGTGGATTTGAAGACTGATGAGGCGGTTTTAACGGGTGAATCCACGCCTGTGGGAAAGGTAACCGGGGTCCTTGACGAGAAAACACCTGTGGCTGATAGAAAAAATTCTGTTTTCATGGCCACCCACCTGACATACGGTAGAGGAAAAGCTGTAATAACCTCTACAGGCATGAGTACGGAGTTTGGAAAAGTTGCTGAGATGGTTCAAGCTGTGGAGGAGGTAGATACTCCTCTCAAGCAGAAGCTAGCACGCTTCGCCAAAAAATTAGGAATAATAATTGTAGGTATATGTGCTATCATATTTGTTCTTGAATTGTACGAAATATTTGTTCTTGGAGTAGGTGGAGTAGGCGAGGCCGTAGGAAACATCGTAAAGGCCTTTGAAACATCGGTTGCGCTCGCTGTTTCAGCCGTTCCAGAAGGCTTACCCGCCGTAGTAACCATATCCCTTGCCCTCGGCGCCCGTGAACTTGCAAAACGCAACGCAATCATTAGAAGACTTGCCTCAGCTGAAACGTTAGGGGCTACAACCGTCATCTGTTCCGACAAAACTGGTACACTAACAAAGGGCGAAATGACCTTACGCAAAATCTACACCAACGACAAGATGATCAATGTAACAGGAGTCGGCTACGAATCTAAAGGCGAATTCTTCCTAAACGGCGTTCGCATAGACCCAAAGGAGGATACCCACCTCGCTTTGCTGTTGAGGGCTGGCACCTTATGCTCTAACGCCCACTATGATGGAAAGAGCATAATTGGAGACACTACCGAAGGGGCATTGATTGTAGCCGCAGCCAAGGCGGGAATGACGAAAGAAAGCTTGGAGAACACGGATCCCCGTGTGCAGGAGGTGCCCTTCACATCCGAGAGAAAGCGTATGACAACTGTCCACAAGTCACCTGAAGGAAAGATATTCGCCTACGCTAAAGGAGCCCCTGAAACCATCTTAGAGCACTGTGATTGCATTCTTAAAGGTGGCAAAACAACTAAACTAGGTGGAAAAGAAAGAAAACAAGTTTTAGGAACAAATGAAGGAATGGCAAGGGAAGCTTTACGTGTGCTCGGCGTAGCCTATAAAGAGTTGCCAAGGACTACCTCAGAAAAATTTGATGAAGAAAACTTGGAGAAAGGCTTAGTCTTTCTGGGCTTGATGGGAATGATTGACCCGCCGAGAGCAGAAGCGAAGGAAGCTAACCGTCTATGCCAGCAAGCGGGCATAAAAACCGTCATGATAACTGGAGATCACAAACTTACAGCAGTGGCCATAGCTAAGGAGCTAGGCATGCTGAAAAGCGATGTAGTATTGACTGGCGCCGAACTAGACAATATGAGTGACGAAGAATTTGAGAAAATAGTGGAAGATGTCGCGGTCTACGCCAGAGTTTCTCCGGAACATAAGCTTCGAATAGTTGGGGCGCTGAAAAAGAAAGGGCAAATTGTTGCCATGACTGGAGACGGAGTGAACGATGCACCGGCCCTCAAGCAGGCGGATATTGGCGTAGCCATGGGCATCACCGGCACAGACGTAACAAGAGAAGCCGCAGACATGGTGCTGGCAGACGACAACTTCGCCACAATAGTTAACGCCGTTGATGGAGGACGAAGCATTTACGATAACATAAGAAAGTTCTCCTTCTTCCTAATGCGCTGCAATTTCGACGAATTAGGCATCATAGCCTCCTTTGCTCTTATGGGCCTAGAACTTCCACTCACTGCTGGCATGATATTATGGTTAAACTTGGTCACGGATGGAGGACCAGCTGTGGCTTTGACCATGGAACCTCCCGAACCAGACGTGATGCAGCGTCCTCCACGCAACCCAAATGAGGGTGTACTACACGGAAGGCTTGCTTCAATAATCGCCACTTTTACATTCCAGTTCCTCTTAACGGGAGGCATATTTTACTGGCAGTTCTATCTCACTGGTGCACACTTGCTTCCAGAACCCCTGAGGTCACAGCAATTGGCGTATGCGAGAACTATGGCTTTCATGCGGGCAACGTTGCAGGAACTGTTTGTAGTATGGAATTGCCGATCCGAAAGACGCAACGCCTTTAGGATGAGTTTCTTGTCTAACAAGTTTCTGGTAGTTGCTGTTATTGGGTCCGCCCTATTGACGCTTGCCATACCTTACATAGGACTCTTTGAAACGGTTCCCATAACGAATCCCTCCGACTGGGCAATTGTTGTAGTCGCTTCCCTTTCAGGCTTGCTGATATTGCCAGAGATTTTCTACGGAAGGAAGATATGGCGCTGGACTTAACCTTCCGATAATAGCTGATATTGTTTTTCGAAGTTCAAAATAATTAACAGAAATCACCTTTTGCAATTCTTAAGTGTGTTCCATAGAGTGGATTCATAACGTATAATTAACGCCTAAGGTTTATCGATTACTGACTAAGGTTGAATAGAACACAATTAAGCTGGCGGCTACTGTTCCACAGTTTGGGTCTCGGTTGCCTAAGCAGTTCCATTTTCCTCGAGATGCTGGTCTTCTGGGACATATCACGGCGAGGCTACTTCCTAGCCACAGAGCAAAATCAACTGATACTATCCTTCGAAGTGTTTCTAACGATTTTCGCCTGCATCTATTTTATTTACATATATCAACGGTTCGTTCGTTCCCTGAGGTAATTTTAACGTTAAAATTTTTTATTTTCTTCTTCAGAATAATTGTTAGAACATAATAAAATATGCAGAAGCAGTTTGCGTTCTGCAAGAACTAACGGCTTAATATAGACGCATATTCGAGAAAAATAATAATCGTTAAATATTCTTCTATAGAGAAAACTGGAATTGTGCCGAATCCTAAGAGGTGAAAAAATGCACTGGAAAAAAGTCGTTGTATTGTCATTGAATCTGCTAATGCTTCTATTGACCTTGACTTACGGTTCTGTAGTAAGAGCTACATCTGAAGAGAGACGGCTCGTTTATGAAGTAGATTCTTTAGGTCTCAAAGTTAGCATTGTAGCTCCATACGTCGCGGATCCTGGTGAAAATATAACCGTTACCGTTAACGTAACAGCTGAAGCTTCAGGCAATATCCACGTTGAATACATTCACGTAAATATTTATGGACTAAGAAACGAAACGGAGGAAATTTCACCCCCACTTGCGGGCATATACATAAACACAGTGCCATATCAAGTTGACCATGTAATAACGATACCTAATGATACATGCCCCGGCTTACTCTATGGTATCATAGAGTGGGGAGAATGGAGCGTGCAATTCCCCGGCGGCGGAATGAAGGTGACGATAGAAAATCCACCTCCTGCCGGCTTCGTTGTAACCTACGTGAAGAACGTAGAACTTGAGGGACTTCAAGCGGCTTATGACTCTTTGCTTGCCAACTACACAAAATTGGAAAACTACAAAAGCGATTTGGGTTCTACCAGAAATGTGATGTACATCCTTGTCGCGACAACCGTAGTCTCCGCGGCTACAGTCTTAATCCTTCTAATAAGAAGGCCTAAAAGGCTTTGGACATAGAATTCCGATCTGTCTCTCTATTTCAGCGATCTCTTCGTGTAGAGGCTGCCTAGGATAATTGTAGATAGGACCACTAGGCTTCTCATTGTAGTAGGGTCGATTGCAGCCGGGACATCCAGAAGTGACGAAAGGCTCTCCAGTTTCGATAACTTCTCTCAACTGCTCCCCAGAGACACCGAAGTTAATGAGACAACCGTCATCATCGAAAGGCATGTTTTTACACGTCGTTTTTCCATGGGTTATGAGATAATGGGCTATCTGAACCCTCCGGTAATGGCTGAGAGATGGTTGGGGACTGTTTTCTAAAAGAGTTCCTGGGATGGGTGTAAAGGCAAACAAGCCGGGATAGACTCCTAAATCAACGCACCATTGAATCATTTGAACCATTTCCTCCTCTGTTTCTCCAAGACCTACGATGAGATGAGTGGTCACGGAACCTTCTCCAAAAATTTTCATCGTCTCCCTCAAAGCTTCGCGTTGTCTCTTCCAAACGTATGGCCCACCGACAAGTCTTCCCTTAATCTTGTCAAAAATCTCCTCGGTGGCAGCGTCCAAGGCTATACTTATTCGGTCAACGCCAGCTTCTGCAAGCGTTTTCATTTTTTCTCGATTTACGGGTTGACAAGAAACAGATATTGGCACTTTTACTCGTGACTTGATTTCTCCTACGAGGCTCAAAATGTCGTCGAAAACCTTTGGATAATTCAGCGCTTGAATGCAAACCCGCTTTATATCATCAGTTTTTGCAATTCTCTCTATTCTGAAAAGCACTTGTCTGGTTGGAAAGGAAGGCCAAGTAACCCTAGAAAGCATGTCCGCCCTACCTATACTCGTCCTAGCTTGGGGACAAAAACCGCAATTGGCAGAACACTTTTCATCTCGATACGTGAGCAGATAGATAGTTGTAGGTTCAGCGTCCAACCTACCCCGCAACAACCCGAGTACAATAGCTGAACCTGTTGAAACTCGAATTCTTTCAGGGAGGTATGCTTCAGTCATTGCAGAACACCAACAATTTCTGAATCCACAGTTAAACCACAATTAAATAATAAGAACCTAATATTTATCCCCCTCAATTACAGGTTAAAAACGTGGACATCAGGTAGGGAAGCATTGAGTTCAATAGATAACTATGAGACTCTGATGCGCGCGCGCAAGAAATCAGACCTTAGATGTCCCAGATCGGGGGACATCTCCACTATGATAGGCGCGCGCGTATTATGAGATAAGTAATGCTCGATAATCTATTTGGAAGGGGTTTCTTCGAATTTTTCTGAAGCAGGTTCTCCGCCGATTCCCCAGCGAGACTTCGGGATTTCATGTACGATTACTTCCACTGCTTGCCGAGGAATGCCTAAATCTACGAAAACTTTGGTTATCTTTTGTATTACGATCTTGGCTTTTTCCTTTCCAAACCCTTCCCAGACGTTTACATGGACAATTGGCATTTTTCCAACTCCTAACTGTTTAAACATTGGCTCTTTTATTTATAGAATCTCTTTAGAACTCTGCAGACCGCCAGACTTGTCCACAAAGGAAGACCTTCTGTTGATTTGCCTTTCGATAAAGTCAGCTTCCAAAGCCCATTTTCTCTTTGTTGTCTACTACTGAACCATTTTAGTGCTTTTTCTATTTGCAGGTCGTCCCCAGTGAACCCTAAGAAGGAGAGGGAATCAAGTGCCGATAGAAGATCTGCAAACCAGAAAGGAAAAGTGAACCTAGTCCAGAAACCCGCGCCGCGACTATTTCTTTCCTTTTTTCCGTTTGGACACTTTCTTATCTTCTTCTATCTTATCCTCTCGGATCTTCTGAATTATGATCTTTCCTTCAATCTGCTTCACAATGCGTTTACCATATTTTGTATTTCTTTCCTCAACGATACGTTCCTTCATGTCTTTTTGACTCCATTCTTGGTGATACCCGCGATTCCAAAACAAATCCTGTGTTTTGACTTCTATTAAAGGAACTACTTTGATTTTAGGATTAAAATTTAATCCCCCAACCCACACACAATCATACGCTGACGCCATCTTCAACCTTTTTCAGACAGGCGTCAGCCATCAGCTGAAAGTGTGTGTGTATTAAATTTTAACCCCCATACACTAATTACTGTAAGGTAATTACCAAATAGTAATGTTTATAAATTACCCTTCGGTAATATCGATAAAAACTCGTAACCTATGGAGGTGCAAATTTATGTGTGAAGAGTATGAGTACGCTTGTGGACATCCATTCTTCGGGCATCAACACTTTGGTGGACGCAGATTTCTTACTAAGGAAGAAGCGAAAGAGCTGAAAGAACGTTACAAGGAAAAGAAAATCAAGTGGCTGGAACATTATAAAGAGTCCTTGGAAAATGAACTGAAAGGCGTAAACGAAAGATTGGAGGACCTTAAGAAGGACTAAGTCTACATACATGCATCCCCATTAGGGCTGTCTTCTCCTGAAACTCCTTCCTTTTTTGTGTCAAGCTTCCCTCAGATTTTCTTTGATTTTCTCAGCAAGCGATTTCAGTTTCCCGTTTTCTACATGCATGCATATCCGTGGCTAAGTGGCGATGTCTCCATCGACTCCCGCAGACTCCTCTCCTTTTCTATGAAGTATGGAATTCACACATTGAACCATAGTTTAGGCTGGACTTAGACTTCAGTGGAGACATCACCCGCAAACCCCCTTTTTCTAACTCCCATAGGCTTAACCGTGAAAAGTCTTAAGACCTACATAGGGTAATATCATTGATTGTAAGCATTGCTTTGTGGGGATTAGCGTATGCCTTCATTGAAAAAAAAGAGTAAGCAAAAGAAGAAAAAACACTTGGCCAAAGTTGGGAAATAGCGCGAATTTCATAATCTGCGTTCATGCCAGTTTTCATCGTATATTTGCCGCGCCGTTAACTAGGTTAACCTGTTCAGAAAACGCAAGTAATAAGGTATCTGAATAGGGCCTCTGGGTTTGTGTGTGTGGGTTAAAATTTAAGCCCCAACCCAACCCCCAACCCCAACCAAACCCAAACCCACACACACCTACTTTCATTTTCATTTAGCTAGCTAGCTAAATTCTGATCCTAGACAAATATCAAAGTAAGGATTGTGTTTTGACAGCGTTATTTTGAAAACTTTTCTTACCAAATTCTTCGTTTCAAAAAAGCTTTTTACCCATTTCTTCTTAGCGTTTTGCAGGGGGAAACGACATGAACAGCAGAAAAGATGAGATTGAAGGTATCATCATCCAAGGACTGGGTCATCAGGAACGCCGTAATATCCTAAAAATCATAAGCCTCGCTGATGGAGGAGCTAGTTACAGCGAAATTTTGGGAGAACTAGGTCTCAACACTGGAAGGATGAATTACCACTTGAGGCTGTTGGAGGGTCTAGTCTTTAGAAACGGAGACCGAAGGTATCATCTGACTCCGATCGGCAAGAAAGCTCTTAGCGTGCTCCACTCTATGACGGAGAATTTGGAAAACGGATATGAAGAGTACCTTAAAGGAGTCGGAGTTACTCGTAGCAGCGGGATCGCTATTCTGGTTAACAGATGGTTCTACGTGATCCTAGCATTTTCCATCTCAGCCATGATTTTCCTAACATTCTTCGTTCATACGGCTGTAATAGCTGGGCATCTACCTCAGGTTTCGTACTATTATCTTGCAGGGTTCGCTTTGTTGGTAGTTGTTTTACTGGCATGGCTCAGAATTTGGATAAAAAAAGAATCTGGGCGGTTACAAGAGTGGTTGGACTCCATTATGGACAGGCTGAAAGGGAGAAACAGGTGAGAAGACAATTAGAGTGACTTTGAAGGAAGTAAACATGGCACTCAAAGATGAAGAAGAACCAAGAATGATTAGTTGGGCTATTTGGTTACCAGTACTTGTGGCAGTAATAGGTGTCACTATTTGGTTTTTTCTTTTCACCATACTAGATTTGGGTGGGTAGACACGTAGACGAATAGTTTGGGTTTGGGTTGGGGTTGGGTTGGGGTTAAAATTTAAGTGTCAAGTCTCACCGTGGAACGCGCCACCCAAGCCCTAAGCCTATTGCCCGTGCGATGCGCAGACAAGTACATCCGCCGCCCAGCATCACGAGCCCAGTTGCCAGTCGGCACAAGACGCGAATTTGGCATAGAATTTGGCATATACGAACCAAGCAACCACAAAGCATTGCTGTCATACCGGTCATGACTTACTTGATTGGTTGTTTCAAGCTGAGTTATAAAGTGGGTGAGAAAATCTTCTGGTGTCCATCCCGTTTCTCCCTGATAGGTCGGTGTACTTAAGGTTCGTAAATAATCATGAGGGGTAGAATATGCCTCTAGCTGTTTTCTTCCTCCTATGACTTTACCCTGTCCTTGTTGAGGCATAATAGGTATAGGCTCAATTAGTCCCACACTCCAGCCAGGCACAGCACATAAGCGGGTTTTCTGCATTACTTCTTCTTTAGTTAATCCTTGATGGTTACGATCGGTATAGGCTTGAGGGAAATAAACAAGATTAGGAGTATCCACTGCTTGACGCACCATATCCCATATCCAGATCGGTTCACCAGTATTTACACGAACCGGTATATCAGGGTCAGTAGAATTTTGTTTTGTCTGGATAATTTTTCCCGCTGCGGCATGTTTAAGAACGGCAGTTTTTACCCGATCAATAAGTTGTGAAGTAGGCATTGCGATCGGCGTTAACTGAAGCTGAGTAAATCCTTGTCGCATTTTCCTATCAACCAATTCCTTATTGCGTGTAAATACTTCTTGCAGCTGTTCTTGAGTTGGTACAGGATACTCTTTTCCGTCAATTCCAATCACCCCTAAATTTTCCGATCGTGGAAGAAGGGTTAAAATTCCTGTTCGGTTCAATGCGGTAATGGTGCGAGCATACTCCTTCTCAAGAGGGAATAATCCTTCGGAGGGACGAGCACCTTTTAATTGTAATGTTCCATTAATCGTCTGTTCAGCCATACAACCTATAATACCATTTCTGTTTACAAGGCTTTGGTGTGTGTGGGGATTAAATTTTAACCCAACCAACCAACTGCGAAAAGCAGATATGAAACCATTGCCAGACTCAGCATAGAGGTGATTGAAGTGAAGGAGTATGAAATCCTCTACGATACTGGCGAGGCTAGGAAGCTTGTAGCGCAGATCAATCGTATGGCAAAGGAAGGATGGCAAGCTAAATCTATAGGCGCTTTGGGG
>JAOUPL010000039.1 GCA_029879825.1 Candidatus Bathyarchaeota archaeon | reverse complement strand
TGTTGAACATGAGGATTAACGTGCTGGGTAAACAGGAGGAGCGTCTGCGAACCCAAGTGAAGGATTTGCAGGAGAAGTTGCAACGCGATTTGCGTCCGGTTTCACCTCCTCCTTAGGGTGAAATTTTCTTGGAAGAAATTGGGATACTTGAACTTACCGTTGAGCAGGTGGAAGAGCTTTGTGAAATCGCGGAGGAGACGGCAAGAGAGTATATCTTATCAAAGGTTCCTCCCCGAAGAATATCTACCCTCAACGCAACAGTTGACGCCGAGGGAACGAAGCCCGTCACCATAAATGTCGATGTAGAAGTCGTTCTGTCGCCTCTTATGAAGAATTTCGCTGTGGAAAAGTTGGTTAAAGAAGCTACGGAAAGGGCCTTCGCATCCATTGAAAAATACTTGAGGAAACTCTCATGCAAATCCACGAGATAGTAGGTCTCATAGACAAGCTTGATGTCAAGTTGGTTGTTCTGTTATGTCATCATAATGCTGATCCGGATGCCATATGCGCTGCGTTTGCTTTTTCTCAACTATTAAAGCGTCTAAGACCCGAGTTAGAAACCGAGATTGCGGCAGCTCAGGGACCCAGCAGGCTTGCCAAATCCGTGTTGAAATCGCTACCCGTGAAACTAACAGCGCAGCCACGCATTGAAAAAGCCGACCTCGTTGTTTTATTGGACACAAATACTATCCAACAGTTAGATGAATGGGGGGAGAGGGTTAAGGCCTCTAATTCTCCTCTCATCGTGATTGATCATCATGCTAGCCATCCAGAAACTGAACGCCTTGCAACGATATGCGTGACAAATGAAGAAGCTTCATCCACCTGCGAGATTGTCCATCAGTTTTTCAAGGAGGCAGAAGGCCAGCTAACGGAAGTCGAAGCGAAAGCGCTTTTCCTTGGAATAGCCTTCGACACAAGACACTTTGTCATAGCCACTTCTAACACACTTAAAACCATAGCCGATCTAATCGACGCCGGAGTGAACGCCCAAG
Source organism: Candidatus Bathyarchaeota archaeon (assembly GCA_029879825.1). Lineage (GTDB taxonomy): Archaea > Thermoproteota > Bathyarchaeia > Bathyarchaeales > Bathyarchaeaceae > JAOUPL01. The sequence continues at coordinate 9,030 of JAOUPL010000039.1, read as the reverse complement.
AAACGTTGCCTCTTCTTTCCTTACCAATGGAGTATTCAGAGCGCATAGCACGGCTAAAGGCAGGATGTCGCGTGAAACTTTTGAGGATTGATGACTGGTTAATTGCTTTTTCTCACGTTAGCGCCTACCAAGCCTCAGCGGCCAGAGCTTTGATTGGATTAGGGGCCCACGTAGCAATTGTTGCTGGTCAAAGGGGAGATACGCTTCAAGTCAGCCTAAGATCGTCTCGAGATTTTCATAAGAAAACTGGAATTCATCTGGGGCGTGACATAGCCAAGCCCTTAGGCGAATATCTGCATGGCATGGGGGGAGGCCACCCGGTTTCAGCTGGAGCTAACGGTTTTGGGGATGCGGAGGCCAGCCTTAAGCGTTGTGTAAGACTGCTAAAAGAGAGATTTAAGTAACTCTTTTTTAAGTAGCTACTCTTAAATGATTGAAAACTTGCCAATAACGTGGCGAATAAAACATTGGCAGTCATCAAGACAAGAGACCTAACATACACCTATCCGGGTGCAACAAAAGCATCCATCAAAGACGTGTCCATAACAATTGAAAAAGGAGAATTCGTGGTTCTAACAGGTCCCAGCGGCTGCGGAAAAACAACCCTATGCCGATGCTTCAACGGCCTCATCCCCCTTTTTTACGGCGGAAAACTTGAAGGAGAAGTTGTAGTCGCCGGCTGCAAAGTAGTTGAACATTCAATCTATGAACTCGCCCGACACGTCGGCCTTGTTTTCCAAAACCCAGAAAATCAGCTCTTCGCGTTGTCCGTTGAAAAAGATGTGGCCTTCGGCCTTGAAAACCTCGCCGTGTCAAGAGACGAAATGAGAAAGCGAGTCGATTGGGCTCTTCAAATAACAGGCATAGAAGACCTTAGTGAAAGATCACCCCACGAGCTTTCGGGCGGGCAGCAGCAACGGGTTGCCATAGCCTGCGTGCTGGCTATGCAACCAGACGTGATGATATTGGATGAGCCCACTTCCTTCCTTGATCCGGTAGGAGCTCAAAAAATCTTCGAAGTAATTAACGAATTAAATAAAGAATTGGGCATCACAGTCATCCTCGTCGAACACCGGTTAGACTTGGCCTCAAAATACGCAAATCACGTCATTGTTATGGATGAAGGAAAAGTTGTTTTAGACGGCGAGCCTCGAGGAGTCTTTAACTCTGAGAAAGCCCGCTTGATCGGTGTTGGCGTCCCCAAAGCAACTAGGCTTTACCAGATTCTTGGAGAAAACGGAATACGTCTCGGCAGAGTTCCAGTGACCTCGGAGGAAGCAGCCAGTCTCTTACGGGAGGTTTTGAAGCGTGATTGAGGTCAAAGACCTATGTTTCACCTATCCTACCGGTGTCGAAGCGTTGAAGGGGATCACCCTCACCATTGACGATGGAGAATTCCTAGCAATTATGGGGCAGAATGGTGCGGGAAAAACAACCTTAGTGAAGCATTTCAATGGACTGTTGAAACCAACGAAAGGAGAGGTTGTTGTCGACGGAGTAACCACCGGGGAAGTTAGCGTAGCCCAACTTGCCCGAAAAGTTGGATTCGTATTTCAAAATCCGGACCACCAACTTTTCTGCGAAACTGTGGAAGAGGAAGTTGCATTCGCCCTTCGAAATTTTGGCTTCGAAGAAAATGCCATCAAGAAGCGGGTTGATTGGGCCCTAAATCTTTTAGACATAACACAATATCGTCAAACATCTCCCTTCATGCTCAGCGGTGGAGAAAGAAAACGAGTTGCTCTGGCTTCAGTACTCGCTTGGGACCCACAAGTTGTCATCCTGGACGAACCAACAATTGGTCAGGATCACCAGCAAAAGGAGAAACTGCGGCAGTTTATTGTCCAACTAAATGCTCAGAAAAAAACTGTAATTGTTGTTACCCACGATGTAGAGTTTGTGGCCGAGTGTAATCCTCGCGTTGTTTTAATGACTGAAGGAAAAATCTTAGCTGAGGGACCTGCAGAAGAGATTTTGACAAACCAGAAGCTAGTTGCGCAAGCTTCTATTGTGCCTCCGCAGATAACTCAGATTTTCTTAGGGCTCTCTGATTTTGGGTTGCCAACAAACGTGATTGATGTTCATGAAGCGAGAAGGATTCTGCTTGACATTTTGGAGGGCGCCTCATGAGCATGTTTGAGGGTTTCAGGTTTAGAAGAGTTTCTTCAGTTATCCACCGGTTAGATCCGCGAGTTAAGTTCTTTTTCGTTTGTGTGTTGTTTGTGACGGCGATACTATTTAGCAAGTTGCCGCCTCTCATTTTGCTATTTTTCGTCCCGTTGCCCTTTGTTTTGGCGGCTGGTGTTCAGCGGGAATGGATTCGGTCTATGAGAGGTGCTTTATTCTTCGCGGTCATCATTTTTCTGTTCAACTTTGTTTTCACGTATTTTTCCACTCAGTATCCTCAACTCCCATCCGCATCTCTGCTAGAACGTTCCCTTGCCATGACTCTTCGTTTCTTAGTTTTGGTGGAATCCTTCTCTGTGTTCTTTTTAACAACTTCGCCGGATCATTTGGGTTTGGCGCTGGAGCAGAGTCATGTTCCCTACGAGTTTTGCTTTGCGTTCACCACTGCGGTTCGCTTTGTTCCTGTTTTGGCTGATGAAGCGCAGACTATCATGGACGCTCAAAAGGCTAGAGGATTAGAGTTGGAGCGTGGAAACTTTCTAAAAAGGGTGCGGAATTACATTCCCATCCTTATTCCACTCATTGTTGGCGCCATCCGAAGAAGCCTAGAGTTGGCAGAGGCCATGGAATCCCGAGCTTGGGGAGCCAGCGAAAAACGCACCAACCTTTACGTGCTTAAGCTGAAGAACGCTGATTACCTCCTAGCCTTCGGTTCCGTTCTCATGTTAATTTTCGCTGTCTACGTTTGGCGTTATGTTCCCGTTCCTACATTAATCACGTTATTGCGCCTCTGATTCGTTTCAAAGGTGCCAGTTTGCGTTGAAATTAACCTTGAGTACTTTCTCTAAAAAGGCCTAGAAAGCTTTTTAATAGGTAAGGTTGAATTGCCTCTCCGAGGGAAAATCCTTGAAATGGTTGAAGGCTGCGGCAGAAGAAATTTTATCTGGAGCCAAAAAGGCGATGAATGAACTTGATATGAATCAAGTAGAGAAGTTCATCCAGATGATTTTGGATTCTAGGGAAAGAAAAATTTTTGTAGTTGGCGTCGGGCGAAGCGGGTTCATGGGACGTGCCTTCGCTCTGCGGCTCATGAACCTAGGATTTAACGTTTACTTCTTGGGCGAGACAATCACCCCTGCCGCTGAAAAAGAAGATTTAATTATCGCTATTTCTGGTTCAGGCGCAACCAAGTTTGCTCTGACTGCAAGTTCAACTGCAAAAGAAATCGGAGCCAAGGTTGTTGCCGTCACGTCCTATCCTCAATCTCCGCTGGGAGATCTCGCTGACCTCATCGTGTCCATTGGGGGTCGAACGAAACTTGGTTGGCCTAAGGAAGAAGATTATTTGGCTAGGCAGCTTCTAGGTGAACGTGAAACCTTGAGTCCCCTTGGGTCCATATTCGAAAACAACTGCATCGTCTTCCTTGACAGTTTAGTTGTCGAACTCATGCATCGCCTCGGAAAAACCGAAGAAGAAATGAGGAAACTCCACGCTACTATCGAGTAGTTTGTCAGGTTTGTTACATTATTGTAACATTTCCGTTAATTTTCCATTCACTTGTTTCCAGTTTTTCCTTTAGTGAATGGAGCGTGACGTCGCGTGAATGAACAAATCAATGCGCGCGTTGCTAGGGAGACTTTTTTCGACGAAATCTGCGTTTTACGTGACAAACTTATGGATCTGTCTCATTGGCAAGACAGTGACTTCTTCCAAAAACATCCAAATATAACAACATTGGAATCCACAGAATAACAGAAACGGTTAGCGGAACGGGAAAGGCAAAACAACTGTTACTCCTGGCTGTGCGTTCGCTACACTTTCCTCATTTTTTCTATTTTTGTCAACGGAGCTCTTAAACTTATTTAGCTCTCTTTCTCTGTCTCTTCCTCTTTTTTTGAGACCTTTTCACTTTCTTCTTCTTGGTTTTTTTGGTCATAGCACCATGTCTAGTCATATTATTCCCCTTTTTTCCTCAATGATTTTATGACAGGTTTTGGCACTAACCAAGTGGTTAGTTCGAGCGTAATGGCAAGCTTGCTACCCACTGTCCTACCACTCATAAGAGAGAAAATAAGATAAAAGAATTTAGCTTTTCGCAAGCATAATCACACGCACAATGCTCAGTAGTCTTTCTATATTTCATGACAAACTACCCTTCAAAACTTTCGTAGCTAAACCAAGGGTAAGGTTTTTTAGACTGTTAAGTTAGACTTGTTATTGATATGATGAAGTACACGACTCTGAGCTTACGTGATGATGAAATGGAGCGACTCTGAAATCAATTTGCGTGCGCATTTAACAACTTTGAAAAGACGCGCAGGAGTGCTTTTTGATTACTGCTTTTCTTGCCTGAGTTTTTCCTTAGATAAAGAGCGAGAGTTTTTTGCTTTCTTTTTTCCTTTAGCAACAATAGGGATAAGAAAAACCATTATGATGACGAATAACAAGGTCATTACAAAGAGACCCAGGTAGTCTGGTTCATCAATGTCATCTTTTGGCGGGTATATCCGCTCGTAATGGATGCTGGCGTTACTGGTTGCACCTGAGACAGTTAGCCATTCATCAGTTGTGATGGCCCAACCTTCGTTTTGTGGCTTGGCTACTCCATCGATGTATACTGTCCAATTAATGGGGCCAATCCCCGCTGAGAAGTAGTGTAGGTTGAAGGTTTGGGTGCCTACGCCCTTAACTGTGTAGTTCAGCCAACCAGTAGAGGGCCCATAGTGCAATATCAGGTCATAGTTCGCGATGGTTATGTTGCAGTTATGAGCGGATACGCTGAAATTGCCGTCGTTACGGCTGTAATTTAAAACGTCTCTGCCGTACAAAACTCCACTCACCCCTCCGCCTGTAGTTAAATTTAGTATGTAGCTGTCCAGGGCTAACCCCGCAAAGTCCCAAGTGTTATTTTCAAGGCTTGCTGAATCGTAAGAACCGCCAACCGCAAAGTTGAATTGGCTATTATACTCAGGTATGACAAATTGGTCTTCCGGTGTGAACATTGCAGCACCGTGTACAGGGATAATGGAAATAAATGTTAATAGCGAAAAGAGAATCAAAGCCATGACCGGACCCGTCTTACCCAACGAAAATCCCCCTGGGGCAGCGGTCCTTTTTCACCCTCGCCGTCTCAAATTTGAATTTGGTCAATCAAAACTATTAAATTTTTCCAGATTTCATCATAACTAAATTCTGCTTCATCTATTTTTTGTATAGAGAAAGAGTAAAGGTTACACTCCATAAACTAAATTTTGTTTAATTCAAATTCTTCATGGATTGCTCGAACGGCCTCTTTTCCATCAGTTTCTTTAACTACAAAGGAAATGTTCAGTTCAGAGGAGCCTTGGGCGATCATACGAACGTTTATTCCTTTACGGGCAATGGCTGTGAAAATTTTAGAAGCAACTCCAGGCGTGCCCTTCATACCGGCGCCCACGACAGCAACTACACAAACATCATCCTCTGCGGTCACTTCACGAATCAAACCCCTACCCAAAAGACCTATCTCCAATGTGCTAACAGCCCTTTCTAACAAGCTTCTCTGAATCACGAACGAGATGTTCGCTTCTGAGACGCTTTGCGAGATCATCAAAATGTTAATGTTGTCTCTTCCAAGTACATCGAAAACTTTTGCAGCTGTCCCTGGGGTGCCAACCATACCCGCTCCGCTAACATTAACCAGCGCCACGTCCTTAACCAAAGTTATGGCTTTCACTGCCTCTCCAAGCTTGATTTTCTGTTCTTTCACTATGAGGGTTCCCGGATTTTCTGGATTGAAAACATTTCTTATTCTGACAGAGATATTCTCTTCCATGGCCGGTTCTAACGCTCTTGGATGCATAGCCTTTGCCCCGAAGATGGTCATTTCTGTGGCTTCTTGAAAGGAAAGTTCAGGCAACATTTTTCCCGAGGGAACAATTTTAGGGTCAGAGGTCATCAGCCCATCTACATCTGTCCATATCCAAACCTCGTCGGCGGCTAATGCTGCTCCTATGATAGTGGCTGTATAGTCAGACCCGCCTCGACCAAGGGTTGTGGTTACCTCGTCCTGAGTCGCGGCTATGTAACCCGTCACCACCGGGACAATTCCTTTTTCCAGTAATGGCTCAATTTTCGCCCTAACCTGATGTTTGGTTACGTTCATGAGAGGACTCGCTTCTCCAAAGTTCGAGTCGGTTACGATTCCTACCTCTCCTCCAGTGTAGAATTGGGCGTTGAGTTCTAGGTCTCGTAGGGCTCCCCAGACAATAGAGGTTGATAACCTTTCTCCGAAGGACAGAACATAGTCTTCTGATTTTGGGGTAAGCTCACCAACATAAATGATTCCGGTCAGAACTTTCTCAAGCTCGTCGATTGTTGTTTTAAGGATCTGTTCCATTTCTTCTCGAATGCCTTTGTTTTCAATGGCTTTTCTAGCAGCGGTTAGATGTTCTTTGAGGAGCTTTTGCTTAAACTCATTAATGTAGTCGCGGTTTCCCTTTTTAGCTTGTTCCGCCACTTCAGTCAGTCTGTCTGTAACTTCTCCCAACGCCGAAACTACAGCAACAACCCTATAGCCTTGGCCAACGTAATTAGCAATTAAATTGGCAACATGTCGAATGTTTTCGCCACTCGCCACCGAGGTGCCTCCAAACTTCATCACTATTTTCTTCAAATCATTCATCCTCCGACACGTCAAGCTATTAGTGTGGTTGCTACATTGTGTTTTATATCCAACAGGTCCCTTAATATGGCACTGGCGGTTTCCATTCCGCCTGCTCCTCGCCCTATGATGGTCTCTTCACCAGCAAACTCTGAGACGAAGGTTACGGCGTTGAGAACTCCTCCAACAGATAGGGGGTCGTGCCTAGATATCTCTGTAGGCTTGACTTGTAGGTTGTCGTTGATGGATCCTATGAGTTTGATTGTGCAACCTCTCTTAGCGGCTTCTTCTAGTGCTTGTGGTGCAACGTTGCGGATGCCTTGAACATCTACATCCTTCAAGGTAGCCTTCTTATTCATTATCCAATTCGCCATGATGACCAGTTTGCAGGCCGCATCTGTTCCATCGATGTCCATTGAGGGGTCGGTTTCAGCGTATCCAAGTTTTTGCGCCTTCTCGAGAGCCTGCTGAAACGTAATGTGTTTTTCATCCATTTCTGTCAGGATGTAGTTGGTTGTTCCGTTCAATATCCCTCTAATGGAGACTATTCGGTCGCCCAAGAGACATTTTTTGGCTAGTTCTAAGACCGGAGTTCCAGCCCCAACGGTTCCGCTGAATCTTAAATGTACTTTGTTGTAGTCAGCTAACTCGGTTAGGGCTGGTAAAGCTAGGGCGAGGGGCCCCTTGTTTGTGGTAACAACGTGTTTTCTAGTTTTAAATGCTGTTTTGATGTGGGATAAACCGGGTTCTCCGTCTTTAATGTTGGTGGGTGTTGCTTCAACCGTCGCTTCGGCTTCAACAGACTCTATCACGTCTAACGCTGACATGGCGAGATGCCCGTATTCACGGCCAGCCGCCACTGTGCCCTTTTCAACCTTCAGCGATAACATTTTCTCTAGGTCTAGTCCCTTCGGGTTTATGGCGGCTCCTCCTCGGTCTACCATTGCCACAACCCTTGGATGAAAACCATAATTTTTGATAAGTTCCGCTTTTCGATGTATGAGTATTCGTGCGAAGCTTTGGCCAACAACCCCACAGCCTATCAAGATTATTCTCATCGCTGATCACCTGGAAACCACGGTCGCAGGTATATATCGCGAAAGCCCTAGAAGCTTCTCGATGGATTCTATTTCTGCATCAACTTCAGAGGGTTTTTCACTTATTTTTATCGCGATATCAGGATCCTTTAATCCGTGACCCGTGGTCACACAAACTACAACCTCGTCTTTATCGATTTTTCCCGCTTCGAAAAGTTTCTTCAAGCCGGCGATGGAAGAGGCGCTTGCCGGTTCTACGAATAGGCCTTCAGATCTAGCAAGCATCTTTTGTGCTTCTAAAATCTCTTCGTCGGTCACGGTTTCGGCTGTGCCTCCGGATTCTCTTATCGCCCTCATGGCTTTTTTCCAGCTGATGGGGGCTCCAATTCTGATGGCGGTTGCGATGGTTTCAGGCTTGTCTATGGGCACGATTTTGTCTTTTCCGTTTTTTATCGCTCGTGCTATGGGCGCTGCGCCTTCAGCTTGAATTCCAGTCATTTTTGGAAGCTTGCTTATTAAGCCAAGTTTGTGGAATTCGGTGAACCCTTTCCATATGGCGCTTATGTTTCCGGCGTTGCCTACTGGCAATACCACTCTGTCTGGCGGCTCTCTGTTCAGTTGATCACAGATTTCGTAGGCTAAGGATTTTTGTCCCTCTACTCTGTAGGGATTGATGGAGTTGAGGAGGTAAACTTCCCTGTGCTTTTCTGACAGTTCTAGAACCATTTTCAAAGCACGGTCAAAATTCCCTCGAATCTGCACAACTTTTGCTCCGTAAACCATGGCTTGCGCTAGTTTTCCGTAGGCGATTTTGCCAGATGGTATGAAAACTATGCATTGAAGCCCTGCCTTCGCGGCGTAGGCGGCTAAAGAGGCAGAGGTGTTGCCGGTGGAGGCGCAGATGACGGTTTTCATGTTAAGTTCCACAGCCTTTGTTATTCCAACGGTCATACCTCTGTCCTTGAAGGACCCTGTTGGATTTTCGCCTTCATTTTTCACGTAGAGCTGGTTAACTCCCAGAAGATTAACTAGGCGATGGCATGAATGAAGTCCGGTTCCACCCTCGTTTAGTGAAACAATTTTTGATGGGTCGCTAATGGGCATAAAATCTTTGTATCGCCATACTGATAGGGGCAGGCTTTGCCAGTCGCTTTTTTTGAGTTTTGCTTCTAGGAGGTCATAATCATACTTAACTTCGAGGAGATCTCCGCATCGTTTGCATGA
>JAOUPL010000038.1 GCA_029879825.1 Candidatus Bathyarchaeota archaeon | reverse complement strand
GAAGAAAAATTAGACGAGACTTTGGATTAACATATGATGACCAAACACTCAAAGACATAAACGATCTTTTCGAGACGGGTCTAGATGTCTCTGCCGTAGTGATAAATAGGTTCAACAACGAATTGATAGCGAAAAAATTCAAACAAAAACTTCAGAATAGAAGAATACGTGTTTTCATACATTATGAGATACCAAACTACCCTGAAGATTTGGATTTGGTTATAAGCGATAAAGGATATGGCAAACAAGAGTACGTGGATACTGAAAAAAAGATTGTAGTTGTTACTGCACCCGGGCCAGGTAGCGGTAAATTCTCATTCTGTATGGCGCAAATTTATAACGACAGAAAAAGAGGGGTTAAGTCCGGTTTTGCAAAATTTGAGACGTTTCCGGTATGGAATCTAAGCCTCAACCATCCTGTAAATATTGCGTACGAAGCAGCAACCGCGGATATAGGAGATTATAATATTGTAGACCCATTCCACAAAAAAGTATACGGAATAATGGCAATCAATTACAGTAGAGATGTGGAAAATTTTGCAATAATGAAAAAAATAATCGATAAGATAGTCGACAAAGACGATCCAATGGCGAAATATAAATCACCAACTGACATGGGTGTCAACATGGTTAAAGGGGGAATAATCGATGATGATGTGGTACGTGAAGCAAGTAAGGAAGAAATCGTAAGACGCTATTTCAGGTATCACAGAGAATTTGTAGAGGGCGAAACTCTCTACGATACATTGGAGAGAATGGAAAAAATCATGAAAAAGGCGGGAGTTAAGCCCAAAGACCGTTCTGTTGTCCTGCCAGCAAGAGAAGCAGCAGAAGACGCTAAAGAAAGAAAAGACGAGGGAAAAGGATATAAAAGGGTGTTCTGTGGCGCGGCAATCGAAATCTTTTTGAAATCAGGCAAAACCGTAATTGTAACAGGCAAAAATTCGCCACTACTCTACGCTGAATCAGCGGCGATTCTAAATGCAACAAAGATCCTTGCAAAAATACCGGATGAAGTCGACGTGATATCTCCAAACGTAATCCAAAGCATCATACAATTAAAGAATACGATTGGGTTAAACAGCACATCATTGGATGTAAAAGAAATACTCAACGCACTGGCTGCAAGCGCAGTATCGGATGAGAATGCACGCAGATGCTTAGATGCGCTGGATAAATTGAAAGGTTGTGAGATGCACACTACTCATCTTATGAATGAAGGTAACGAAAAGACGCTGAATCAGATAGGTTTAAATTTAACGACAGATGCAAAATTACCGTTTCCCGATTAGACTTTTGTCTCTAACTATTCTATTTGAAAACCGCAAAACAAACAGATCTGTTGCTACAGCGCGCGCATAAGAACACTTACGAATGTATGACAATTTTTAAGTCGCTTTTCGATGTAGTCAATATTTCGAAAGCGTCCTTTATCTCATCTAGCTTCATGCGCCGCGTTATCAGCGGCTTCACCTTCACGGTTCCAGACGCTATGAGATTTAAGGCTTTCTTGAAGTGTGCGGGGGTTGCGTGAAACGTTCCAAGCATGGTTACCTCTCCATAGTGGAGCAACTCTGTTCTAACCGTAATCTCTGTTCCAGGTGGGCATCCGCCGAATTCCAAGACTGTTCCGCCTTTCCTAACCATTTTTAACGCTTGCTCCCAGGTTGCTGGAAGTCCTATAGCCTCGATGACAACGTCTGCTCCATAGCCGTCGGTGAATCGTTTGATTTTCTCAACGGGGTCCTCACGTTTGGCGTTGGCTGTTTCGTCGGCGCCGAGTTCTTGGGCTACTTGTAGGCGTTCGTCAACGAGGTCGCTAATCATGATTTTCTCTGCCCCCATTTTTTTGGCCGTTTGCAGATGGAGAAGGCCTATGGGTCCCGCGCCAATGATGGCCACAGTGTCTCCCAGCTTAATGTTGGCTTTTTCGATTCCGTGGAGGACGCAAGCTAGGGGTTCTGTTACTGCGGCTTCTTCGTAGGTTATGCTGAGTGGAATCTCCTGCATGTTAAGCATCACTATACGCGCTGGAGCTTTGATGTATTCGGCGTAGGCGCCCCAGAGCCACATCATGTTTTCACACAAGTTGTAATTTCCCTTTTGACACATTTTGCATCGGAGACACGGCGCGCTGTTTCCCGCCCTAACTCGCATGCCCTCTTTCAGCCAAGAAACACCTTCACCAACTTTGACTACGTCTCCAGCCCACTCGTGTCCAAAAACCGTTGGGTATTGAATTACTCCGCTCACGTAGCCTCTCTGAAAAATTTTCACGTCGGTTCCACAGGTTGTTGCAGCTCTAACCTTCACCAAAATTTCGCCGAGACCCACTTCTGGCATATCAATGTTTTCGACTCTGAGGTTTTTTACGCCATATAACAGGGCGGCTTCCATTTTTTCCTTCGACAACTCGATTTCACTTTCTTTTGGTTAACTGTGTCTAGTTGCATACGAGATTTTAATTTTCGGGTATCCATGGGCTTGTTTCAGCAGAATAAAGTTTCAGAATATAGATGGACAGTAAAGGTTAATTGCCCCAAACGATACCTAGGTTGAAGTTGAAAATGAACTGGTTACAGTTGTCGTCTATCAAAGTTTGGTTTACAACGCTTTTCCTATTGAATGCCCTCGATATAGCGACAACTTCGCCGTTATACGAAGCCAATCCAGTTACGTTGTACATTTGGGGTCAAATAGGAATTTTTCTTTCCGCTTGGGTTAAAATTGGCTTGGTATTGCTCTTTGGAGCGTTATGTGTAGCAGCTAAGAAAGTGGTTGCACCCCACGAATGGAAATTCACAAGCCAAGTTTTCAAGGCAATGCTCATTGTTCTCGTAGCCTACTATGCTTTCGTGGTCATAATGAATATTGTAGTTATCCTTTCGACGATGGGTGGGTAAGTCATCATCTTGCAACTGAGAAGCGAATCTTAATTTTCCTTATTCGTTCAGTACTATTACTTTCAGGCATTCCTTACTTTTGGCTGCTGTTTTGAAAGCTTCTTCGATATGATCCATTGGGAACCGATGCGTTATGAGTTCTTTCGCCTTGATTCTTCCGGAGCTTATGAGTTCTAAAGCGGTTCTCGTTTCTATGTGAGATGTAGAATAGGATGGGATAATCTTGATTTCTGAGAAGAACAGCCTATGAGGACTTACGCGCATATACTCGTTGGGTGGTGTCGGAGCAAATAGACACACAGTCCCGCCTTTGCGACAGACATCCATTCCTTCTGAAAAGGCTTTGACGCTTGGAGCGGTGACGACAACTACGTCTGCGCCCATTCCGTTAGTAACCTCTTCCACCTTTTTCACCAAGCTTTCGCTCCGTGGATTTATCGCCAAATCTGCCCCAAATCTTCTAGCCGCTTCCAACCTGTAATTAACTAAATCGCTGACAATAATTTGGCTCGCTCCAAGGCTTCTTGAAAACGTGGTATGGATTATTCCAGACGGCCCGGCGCCTATGATGACCACCGTGTCTCCGTCTTGAACATTGCATTTTTTTAATGCTCTTAAGCAGCATGCAACTGGTTCAATGAGAGTGGCCTCTCCAAAGGAGATCTTGTCCGGAATCTTCAGTGTGTCTATCTGCAGGTTAGGGGCGGGGACCTTAAAGTATTCAGCAAACCCTCCCGGGTGTATATGGGTCTGTCTAAACTTTTTGCACATGGTGTAATCTCCTCGAAGGCAGTAGTGACATGTGAGGCACGCAACATGATGATGCACGAAAACTCGGTCTCCAAGCTTGAAATTCTTGACTTTGTCTCCAGTTTTTACAACAATGCCAGCGGGTTCGTGACCAAGAACCAAGGGAGCTCGATTCTCTAAATACCAGTCCATAAGGTCGGATCCACATATTCCACACGCCTTCATTTCAACCAAGATTTCTTCTGGTCCTATTTCAGGCGTCGGCATTTCCTCGATTCTTACGTCGTCAAGGCTGTAATACACAGCAACCTTCATTTTGTTTCGAGGGTGTTTTGAGGTCGTTAACATTTAAGACTTTCTTCACGAATACAAGGCCAGAAACTTATATCTATACACTCTTGTAGCAGTTGAAATTGTGAGGAACAGGCAATGTACGTCGCAAACGTTGAGAAGGTTAGGGAATACAAAATCACAGAAGAAGGAGCGTACAAAGTCAAAGTTAAATATTTACTGCACAAGGGTGTGGGCGCAAAGAGACTACAGCTTCGACTTTTCACCATAGATGTTGGAGGACACACCCCCTTGGAAAAACATGCCCACGAGCATGAGGTTTTCGTGCTTCGAGGAAGGGTTCTCGTTCGGGGAGGAGACAAAGAAGTCGTGCTGGGTCCTCGGAATGTAATATTCATACCTTCCTATGAGGAGCATCAACTCAAGAACATCGGCAATGAACCAGTTGAATTCTTGTGCACGAAAGAAACTGGTGAGATTCCAGAGGTTTTGAAGAAGGGTGGTTAGGCTAGGAGTGTGTCTGGGCTCTCCATAGCCTGCTTCACTTTCTGCAAGAATTCTGCGGCTGGAGCTCCGTCCACAACTCGATGGTCAAAGGTTAGGCTTAGGTGCATCATGGGTCTAATTACCATCTGCTTGTCCACTACCACCGGTCTTTCCACAACTCTTCCAACTCCAAGTATCGCTGTTTCGGGAGGATTAACTATAGGTGTGAAAACATCCACTTCAAACATGCCTAGGTTTGTGATGGTGAAGGTTCCACCCGTCAACTCCTCCTTTGTTAGTCTTCCCTGCTTCGCCTTCTCGATCAGTTTCTTCAACACCGAAGCAATTTCTTGCAGCGTTTTCCTATCCGCGTTATATATCACAGGAACAATGAGCCCTCTTTCCGTGGCAACTGCAACGCCTACATTAATGTCGGCGAAAATCTTGATTTTTTCATTTTCCAGCGTCGAGTTTATGATGGGATGTTCCGCCAAAGCTTTTGCAACTGCTTTCGCCAGCATGTCTGTGTAGGATACGTGAATCCTCTCACGAAGTTTCACAGCGTTGAACATATCTACTTCCATGGTTATTGTACTCTGGGGGGCTCTTTGGGCACTCAGCGACACGCGTTCCGCCGCCGTCTTTTTTATCCCGATTAGAGGTATAACCTCCCGCACCCGCGGTATGGCTTTCACTTCTTCAATGAGACTTCTCACATCCTCCTCAACAATTCTCCCTTCGGGACCGGTTCCTCTAACCTTGGTTAGGTCAATGTCATGTTCCCTCGCCAATCTCTTAGCCGCGGGAGAGGCTATGACGGGTTCTTTAATCCTTTCAGCAGGCTTTCTCTCAGGAACGGCCACGGCCTCCTCGGCTTCTATCCTCGGTGCTGCGGGAGCCGCTTCGAGTTCTGGAAGCTCTTCATCAGGCGCTGTTATGATGCCGAGGATTCCGGCGACTGGCACATCCGTTCCTGCTGGCGCCAAAATTTTGCGGAGAACTCCAGATGCTGAGGCTTCAATGTCGTATGTTGCTTTTTCTGAAAGCACCTCGACCAGAGGTTCTCCCTTCTCCACCACGTCTCCTTCTTCTTTGAACCATTCAACTACGGTTCCTTCTTTCATGGTTAAGCTGAGTCTAGGCATCAAGATTTTTGTTACCAAACAGGGTCCCTTCATTGATTTTGGAAACCGATATGGGCTTTGGTTAATAAACGATTTCCTTCACTGCTTTAATTATACTCTTCTCGTTGGGTATGACGAACTGCTCTAGGGGTGGGCTGAAGGGTATAGGTGTATCCGGCTCTGCCACTCGCTTAATTGGAGCGTCCAGATAATCCAGTGATTCTTCGGCCACTATGGCTGCGATTTCTGCGCTCACACCCGCTGTCTTGCAGTCTTCTGTAACAATGACGATTCGACCCGTATTCTTAACCGAATTTACGATTGACTGTTTGTCAAGAGGAGCGAGGGTTCGTGGGTCAATGACCTCTACATCGATTCCCTCTTTACTCAGCATCTTAGCCGCGGCAAGAGCCTTATGAACCATGTATAAAGTGGCGACTACCGTAACGTCTTCCCCTTCCCTTTTTACATCTGCTACTCCAAACGGAATAGTATACTCTTCTTCGGGGACAGGTCCTTCAAGGGGGTAGAGAAGTTTGTGTTCAAAAAACATCACCGGATCGCCGTCTCTTATTGCAGTTTTGAGCAAGCCTTTTGCGTCGTAGGGAGTTGAAGGCAGGGCAATTTTCAAGCCGGGAACATGCATGAACCAAGCCTCAAGGCTTTGGGAGTGATGCGCCGCAATGTTGACTCCCGCGCCGAAGGGCATTCTGATAACAACGGGCACCCTGGTTTGACCGCCAAACATGTATCTCAACTTCGCCACTTGATTCGCTATCTGATCCATAGCTAGAGCTGAGAGGTCTCCAAACATAATTTCTGCTATTGGTTTCATGCCAGTTATCGCTGCGCCAGCAGCAACTCCTACAATGGCCGATTCTGAAATGGGGGTGTCTCGAACCCGTTCGTCACCAAACTCCTCTGCAAGACCCTTCGTAACCTTGAAGGCCCCCTGCCAATACCGTCCAACATCTTCGCCAAGCACGAACACGGTTTTGTCTCGAAGCATTTCCTCTCGCAAAGCCTCACGAAGGGCGTCTCGATAGGTTATCTGCCTCATTTCTTAGCATCCTCCTAAGCGCAAACGTCCTCCAACGCTTCCTCAGGTGCTGGACACGGGCTATCTATCGCAAATTTGGCGGCTTTTTCCACGGCGGCGATAACATCCTGTTCGATTTTGTCGACTTCTGTCTCTGTCAAGATTTTCATTTCAAGAAGCTTTGCCTTAAATCGTTGAACTGAGTCTTTCTTGAGCCATTCTTCAACTTCTTCTTTTGGGCGGTAGGTGGCGGGGTCAAATCTGGAGTGCCCCTTATGCCTATACGTCTTGCACTCTATCAACGTAGGACCTCTGCTCTCCCTCGCTCTCTTAACCGCCTCATGTGCTGCTTCATAAACCGCAAGTACGTCGTTTCCATCCACAGTCACTCCTGGAATGCCGTAGGCTACGGCCCGCTCAGCAACGTTTTCAATCAGCATTACATTTGTCTGACGGGTGCCCATGGCATAGAGGTTGTTTTCACAAACAAACACCACTGGGAGTGTCCAGATAGCCGCCATGTTGATTCCTTCGTGAAACGTCCCCTGATTCGAGGCGCCTTCGCCGAAGAAGCAGGCTACGACTTGGTCGGTTCCTCTTAGCTTGATCGACAAACCAGCGCCAGAGGCTATGGGAATTCCAGCTCCAACAACAGCAGTTGCGCCAAGCATGCCCACGCTGAAATCGGCGATGTGCATGGAGCCACCCTTGCCCTTGCAGTAACCTGTTTTCTTGCCTAAGATTTCTGCCATAATTCTGTCAAGTTGGGCGCCTTTTGCTATGCAGTGTCCATGTCCCCGATGAGTGCTGGTTATGTAGTCATCCTTTCTAAGGTTGGCGCATACGCCAACTGCTACGGCTTCTTGCCCAGCGTATAGGTGGAGGGTTCCCGGAACGAGGTTTTGACCGTATAATTCGAAGGCTTTCTCTTCAAAATGTCTGATCTCTAGCATTTTCCTATACATTTCAAGTAGTTTCTCTTTTTCTAAGTTCAATCGATAACCCTCTCTTGAAATCGTTACTTTCCCTCTTAATGAGGATGTCCTCACGGTTTTAGAGGTTTTGTAGTGTAACGTATATTTTTTGTTTGCTACAGTTTAAACTTCGTTGCGATGCTGTTTTCGCGTGTACGGCGTGTTCTGCGCGCACAGCATACTTAGCAAACTCGGCAAGAGGCGGAATCGTAGACGAAGAGGCGTTGTTGAACGCACTACGCGAAGGAAAACTTAATGGCGCAGCCCTAGACGTTTATGAACAACAGCCACCTTTCGAAAACAAAGTGTCTAACAAGTTAATTGGAGATGAAAAAGTGATAGCAACCCCCCACAGTATTGGCCAGACAATCGAAGCAGTAGAAGAAAAAGGAGGAGGAGTAATAAAAATCATTAGGGATTTTATCGAGAGGAACAACCCTAATTAAAATTACGTCATGTAAAAGCATTAACAATTTTTTCCGCGATTGAAATAGCTGTCATCCTGTAGGTTCTTTCTGTTTGAGCCCCTATGTGGGGAGTGCATATAACGTTTGGTAACCTTATCACTGACAGGTCTTTAGGCGGTTCAATTTCATAAACGTCAAGCGCGGCTCCGCCTAACTTTCCAGATTTCAAGGCATCTAAGAGAGCTTTCTCGTTTACTATTGCTCCTCTTGACGTGTTTATGAGCAAGGCACCTTTTTTCATGAGGCGAATCTCCTGCGCACTTATCATTTGCTTGGTTTGTGGCGTCAAAGGAACGTGAATAGTGACTGCGTCGCTTCGCTGTAATAACTCTTGGAGTAGAACGAATTCTGCTTCCAGTTCCCTTAATAACTCTGGCGCAGGCGGCGTTCTCTTTGTAATAAGTATCTTCATCCCTAACGTCTTAGCCATCCTTGCAACTCTTTCGCCAACGTTTCCTAACCCTACTATACCAAGAGTTTTATCCCTCAGCTCCCAGCCCATAAGCTCTTTTTTAATCCACTTTCCTTCTTTCATGGAACGATCCGCCAGCGGAATGCTGCGTGCCAAGGATATTATCAGCCCTATGGTTAATTCGGCTACAGCGTTGGTGCCTGCTTCCGGAACGTTGAAAACCATGATGCCTTTTTTCTCAACAGTCTCCACGTCGATGTTGTCTAAGCCCGTGCCAGCCCGACCTATCGCCCTTAGCCGTTTTCCAGCTTCAATGATCTCCTTCGTAACTTTGGTTCGGCTTCGTACAATCAACGCGTCATAATTTGAAACTATCTTTCTCAGTTGTCTAGAGGAGATCGTTGGGTTTACATCAACCTGAAAGCCCGCTTGCCTCAATACTTCTATTCCTTCTTCATGAATAGGGTCGCAGACAAGGACTTTTCTCTGTGACTTCAGAACTCCGTCCTCCCATAAGTTAGATGAAGATATTGAATTTGAGTATAAAAAGGGCTTTGGTTACTTTTCCAGCAGAAAGTTCATTTAAATAACATGCCCTATATTTAGTGGAAGCTGCAGCCTTGATGGTCGGCATCGTCGGGAAACCAAACACCGGCAAGTCCACCTTTTTCTCTGCCGCAACGCTGGTTCCGGTGGAAATTGCCAGTTACCCGTTTACCACGATAAAGCCGAATCGGGGAATAGGGTATCTACGGACTCCCTGTGTGTGCAAAGAATTTAACGTAAAAGACAATCCGAAGAACTCCATATGCTTAGACGGGATTAGGTTAGTTCCAGTTGAATTGATTGATTGCGCTGGACTGGTTCCAGGCGCTTGGCAAGGACGAGGGCTGGGAAACCAATTTTTGGATGAAATTAGGAAGGCAGATGCCCTCATCCACATAGTTGACGCCGCAGGGGCAACGGATTCTGAAGGAAAAATATGCAAGCACGGTTCCCATAATCCTGCAGAAGACGTGAAATTCTTGGAGACGGAGATAACCATGTGGCTGACTCAAATATTGAAGAGGGACTGGCCTAAAATGGCTAGAACAGCTGAGACAGGTGCAGAGGACCTAGTCTCCGTCCTCGAAACCCGCTTGAGCGGACTAGCTATGAGAAGAAACCATATAATCGAGGCGTTAAAGAAAACGAATTTGAACACGGAAAAACCAACCCTCTGGAACGATGATGACATAATAAGGTTTCTGAATGTGCTGAGAAGTATTTCTAAACCCATGCTAATTGCCGCAAACAAAATTGACCTTCCAACCGCAGAGGAAAATGCTGAAGGGCTAAAAGAACTGGGCTACACTGTTATGCCTTGCTGCGCAGAAGCCGAGCTGGCACTTAGGAGGGCCGCTGAAAAGAGTCTGATCGACTACAAGCCGGGAGACTGTAACTTCGCCATTATGAAACCTGAGGAACTGACAGAAAGCCAAGATAAGGCGCTGAAAGTGATTCAGGAAAGGATACTGCAAAAATTCGGGTCCACCGGCGTCCAAGAAGCCATCAACATGGCTTTCTTCAAACTCCTAAACATGATCGTTGTTTATCCGGTGGAAGACATCGAACACCTCAGCGACCATAATGACCGAGTGCTTCCTGA
>JAOUPL010000059.1 GCA_029879825.1 Candidatus Bathyarchaeota archaeon | reverse complement strand
AAGATATGGCAACGTATATTTTCTCGTGGTCCAATCTACGTTCATGCCATTCTGCCTTGGCTTCGACTCGCTTCTCTTGAACATAAACTTTTTTGGCTCGAACAAGTTCCGCCATCTCGGTTAGGTATGGTTCCAGAAGTTTTACGCCTTTCGAGTCTAGTCCTGCAACATGAACTGCGTTAAGTATGTCGGTTGGCATGAATCCGAGTTCTTTTCGAAGGGCTTGAACTCTGCGGGCTAGGTCGCGCATAAGGCCTTCGCCTTCTAAAGCCTCATCGCGATGTGTGTCAAGCAAGACGTGTAGTTCAACGTCGGAAGCCAACGCCCATCTCTTCAAGTCAACTTTTGGAAGCTTCTCGCCGTACTCAACCTTCTTCAGGTTTGCAAGTTCAAGAAACAATTCTTCTAGGTTCTTTAAGGCTTTCTGAACGTTTTCGGATGCAACTACCACAGCCTTATTTAGCGGCCATCGACGTTTCAGCCGAGCGGATTGTCGAGCAGAATACACTAATGGAAGGCACCGTAATAGAACCTCAAACTCTTCTTCCAACGTAGCGTCTTCTAAGGCTACGTCTGGTTTAGGCCAGCTTTCAAGGTTCACTGTCTCGGAGAGAGAGTTGTCCAATTCTCTGTAGACCTTTTGGTGCATGGCTTCGCTCAAGAATGAAGTCGTTGGGTTGAAGAGAAGAACAAGCGTTTTCAGGACGTACCAGAGGGTTGCGTAGACGGCTAGTCGGCGGTTCAGGGTTTCAGGATCGTCGCTCCATAAATCTCTTCGAATCATGGGAACGTATTGTCGGCTCAGAATGTTGACGACGAACTCCTCCAGTTCGGAGAGGGCGAAGTGAAATTCACTAGCCTCGGCTTTTTCAGTAAACTCTTTCACCAGACCTTGTAGCTTAGATATAAGCCAACGATCAGGTGTTTTCAGAGCCTTGTTCTGCTTAGCCCGTTGAAGCGTGTGTTTTCGCGGGTTAAACCGATCATATTCAGCGTTTTGCATGAAAAATCTGTGAAGGTGATAAAGCGTGCTGAGAACCTGGTAGGGGCGCCCCTTCAATTCTTCTGCGTCGAAGTTCATGGACTCAATGGGAGAGCATTTCCATAGCAGATAGAATCTGGAAACGTCGGCTGAATGATCTTGGAGCAACGGGTTGACTTCTACGACGTTTCCAAGGCTCTTGCTCATCTTTCTCCCCTTTGCGTCTAATACAAACCCATAGAAAAGAAACGCTTCATACGGAGCTTGAGGCTTGTCCACTAATATCACGTGTTCAAGGAGAAGTGAGTTTGCCCAACCTCTGGTTTGATCTATGGCTTCGGTCAAAAAGTTCACTGGAACAAACTTTTTAAATTCGTCGTCTGTGAAGCTGGCGTAGGGTGAGGCGCCGCTGTCGTGCCAGCAGTCGAGCACAAAGGGTTCCCTCATCATTTTGCCGCCGCATTCTTCACATTTCAGTATCACACGATCTATCCAAGGTTTGTGAAGTTCGAAGTCTTTGCCAGGTAACTCCAACGCCTTTGCAAACAACTCTCCTTTGCTGGCTACCAGAACCTTGGACCCGCATTTTTCGCAGACCCAGATGGGTAAGGGTGCGCCCCAGACTCTTTCTCTAGAAATGCACCAAGGTTTTCCTTCTTTTAAGAAAGCGAGAAATCTGTTTTTGGGACCTTCGTAGAAGTAGTTGACTTTCTCCGCAGCTTCTACAACCTTGTCGTTTATTTTGTCGGTCCAGAGGAAGTATTCTCTACGAGCCAGCCATACGAGTTTGTGGTGGGACCTCCAGCAGGTTGGATATTCGTGGCTGATGGTTTTCACGGCCAGTAGCAGTCCCCTTTTGCGAAGTTCGTCTACAACCCTTGCGTCTGCGTCTCGGGCAAACAAGCCGGCGAACTCGCCAGCCTCCTCAGTGAATCGACATTCATCGTCAAAGGGCGCGTACATGGGTAAGCGGCGTTTCTGGGCTGCTAGAAAGTCGTCTTCACCGTTTCCTGGGGACAAGTGCACTATGCCCGTGGCTGTGGCAACGTCCACGAAATCTTCGCACACCACTGTGTGAATCACCGGTAACTTGTCTAGTTCTCTTTGTTTTGGAACTATGTCTTTGAAGGGGTACTCGTATTTCACCCCCTTGAAGTCTTTGCCTGCCATGACTTGAAGAATTTTGTATTCCCTTACTCCAAGCTCTTCCATGATCGGTTCGACACGGTGTCTTGCGAGAATCCATACTTCGGTGTCAACCTTGACCTTGGCGTATTCTTCCTCTGGATGAACTCCTATCATCAGGTCTGTGATTATGGTGAAGGGCATGGTGGTCCAAATGAGGAAGTATTCGTTTTCGGTTTCGCTTAGTCTGAACTTAAAGTGGATAGATTGGTCTTCAACCTCTTCGTAGCCGAGGCCGACTTCAGCGTTGCTGAGGGATGTTTGGCAGTGGGGGCAGTAGGCGACAACGTAGTATCCTTCGCCTAGAAGATTTTGTTCCCAAGCCCGTTTGAGGTATTGCCACTCCCGCTCGATATACTTGTCATAGTGAGTCCAGTAGGCTTTGTCGTAGTCTATGAACAAGCCCAATTTCTTGTCAGCTTCAAACCATTGGCGATGATATTTCATCACAGTTTTTTTACACTCTTCAACAAACCGTTCCTCGCCTATCCTCTCCAACAGTTCTTTCTTGTTTTTCACACCGAGCGCCTGTTCCACTTCCAGTTCAATAGGTAGGCCTTGAGTGTCCCAACCACCCCAGAAGGTAACATAGAACCCTTGCATGGTTTTCAAGCGGTAACGGAAGTCCTTTATCACTCGGCCTCGAGCGTGGCCAACATGTTGAACTCCATTTAGGGTCGGCGGCCCTTCAACATAGCCTAAAAGACCTACGTTGTTTTTCTCTTTGTATTCTGTCAGTTTTTGAAGGATATTGTTTTTTTCCCAAAATTCACGAACTTCTCGTTCAAGCTCGAGCGGGCGGTAGTCTAGCATTAACCAACGTCTAGAATCAGCCTTGAATTTCGCGGCCACCTCTCATCCCATGACACCCGCTTAAAACCCAGAGTGCTCACGGATAGATATAAAGTTTTTATGAATCTAGCATATGTGGCGATGTATTCCGCAAACTCCACATTTTTGTGTCTCATGAGCAGTCACAGTGCACTTCGTCATCTAGGTTTTTCCGTATTTCCTGAATAGTAGTATACCTGAAAGTAGCGCTATCACACTGCTGATTGATACAACCAATAGATCCAGCAATATCTTTGGACTTGAAACGGGTGCGCCTCTTAAGAAGAGCGATGTCAAAGCGTCAGTCACATAGTAGCTGGGCACGAATTTGCCAGCTGCTTGGGCGCTTGGAGACAATGCGGCCCCTACGAACGTGCCTAGAAACATTTGGGGGATTATGAATATGAACGCGAGTCCAGTTGCCGCTCCGGAAGACTTGGCTAACGTCGCGGTGATCAGGCCGAATCCAACGTTACACAGAGCGAAGATCGACATGATAACGAACGCTAAGGTGAAAGTGGCTGCATTAACGTTTGGTCGGTATCCTACAACATAGGCCATCGCAAAGACAAGAGCGACCTGAATTAGAGCAGCGAACATATTTGAAACAGCCTGACCAGTCATGAACTCTGATGACGTTGTGGGAGTTGTGTTGATTCTCCTCAGCAACCCATTTTCTCGATCAGTAGTAAACGATTGGGCTACCGTCATCGTGAGGAAAATCGCAGAGTAAGCGAATATGCCTGGTGCCATATAATCAAATGCGGTGAGTTTGCTGGCTTGGACCAAAGATGGGCTTCCTATCTGAATCGGCCTTGGAACAGGCACTGGCTGGGTTCCGTAGACGGTTGCTACAAGAACCTCCTGTATGATAGGTGGAATCGCCTGAGTTGCGAACATTGATCCGCTATCCAAATACAACGTAAGCGTTGTGTTCACCCAAAGGCTTGGATCTGTTGGGGCGTTCCAGAAGGAATCACAACTTTGACCAAAATCCTCGGGGATCAAGAGGAGGGCCTGGATTTTCCCTTGGATCAAGTCAGCTTGTCCAGTTTCATTGCTGGAATAGTCTTGAATTTTTAGAATCTCCGTATCAGTGAGGTTCCCGATGAAATGTTGCGACCACTGCTGGTAAGGTCCCGCTATATCCATGTTGACGACGCCGAGTTGATACGTGGTCGACTGGGTGCCACCGATCGCTCCGAAAGAAACTCCGAATGCTATCGTAAGAATCACCGGGAACAGAATTATCAAAAACAGCGTAGCCGGTTCTCTGATCATTCTCTTCAGATCCTTTTCAACAAGCGAGAAAACTCGTTGAAAGTTCAACTCATAATTCCTCCCTTATCCTTCTGCCGGTCAGCTGAATGAAGACTTCCTCCAGGTTTTTCGCTCCAAACTTGGCTTTTAGCTGCTCCGGCGCACCGAGAGCGATTAGCTTTCCATAGTCTATTATTCCAACCCTGTCACAGAGCTCCTCAGCTTCCTCCATGAAGTGGGTCGTCAGAATAACCGTTTTGTTCTGTTTCTTAAGGTCCTTTATGAAGTCCCATACAGCGCGACGGGATTGCGGGTCCATGCCAACTGTGGGCTCGTCCAGAAAAGCTATTTCAGGATCATGCACCAAAGCCATTATGAGGTTTATTCGACGTCTCATGCCTCCGCTGTATTTTCCCACGCGTCTTTTGGCGTCCTCCGACAGGCCCATTCTCTCTAGAAGCTCATCTGTGTTCTTCTTCAGTTTTTCCTTGGGCATTGTGTGAAGGTTGCCGAAGAGTTCTATGTTTTCCCTTCCAGTGAGATACGAGAACACCGCCGTATCCTGTGGGCAGACACCTATCAACTCTTTAACATTCTCCGGTTCCCTCCGAACGTCGTAGCCGCCCACACTGACTGAACCGCTTGTTGGTTCAAATATGCAGCAGAGAACGTTTATGGTGGTAGTTTTTCCGGCACCATTTGGTCCAAGCAATCCGAAGAGCTCTCCCTTCTCGACTTCAAGGCTAAGTCCATCAACCGCAGTGACATCTTCAAACTTCTTGGTCAGTTTGTCGATAACTATTGCCGTTTCATTCAAGAGATTCGCACCAACTTTTCCAGATGCCTACACACAAAGAGCTGGGATATTCCCCCTGTAAGCTACCTCTTTTTCCTTCAAATGCAGGCATCATTTTATTTAGTTTAAGCTTTGTTGCATAGATATTCACGTGTGCTTCACATATTCATTCTTCGACAATGATAACATTCTCCACAGCTAACCATGATATCCTTGCCAGATCTCCCTCGAGTGCCTTGCGAATTTCAGTTGCAATCTCTTCAGTGGTCTTGTTTTCTGCCTCACGCATTAGTCTGATTAGGACTACCAGAACGGCTTTCCTACCGCCGGTTTGCTTGTTTATGTCTTTGGACATGACTTTCCACTTCCACGGGGTGATTTCCGCCTCCTTGCGGCTCTTGCGGAAATGCTTGCATACGATGTGGTTGGGTAAATTCTTAAATATATGTGACTGTGATATAACAGTAACACTTTATCTGATGGAGGGTTTTGGCTTGTTGCCTTCTGAAAAGAATGTTGAGATATTGACAGACTTTGGGCTCACTGGTAATCAGGCAAAGGTGTATTTGGCTGCCGCTAGACTAAGGTTGGCTTCAATCGGCCAGATTTCAAAAGTGTCGAAAGTGCGTCGCGAAGACGTCTACAGAATATTGCCGAAGCTCGAAAAAATGGGGCTGGTCGAGAGGCTATTGGGAAAACCAACCAAAATCAGAGCTACACCCGCAGAAGAGGCGCTTTCCATTCTGATCAAACATGAAGAAGACACAGCTCGCAAGAGAGTGGGCGCATTGAAGACGAAAACAAAGACGTTTTTGAAGAATTTCGCGCCCGCGCCAAGATTAGAAACGGAAGAAACAACCGGTTTCACCCTACTGGCAAAACGAGAAAACATAATGAGTAAGACTATGGCTATGATGAAAAAAGCTGAGAGAAACATTGACCTTGTTTGTTCCAGAAACAAGCTTATGCAACTTGTTCACGAATTGTCTGAACAGATCAATGAAGCCGCAAAGAAAGAAGTGAGAATTCGCATAGTATCAGAAATGCCCGAGCATGATGATCACATTCCGAGAATTATAGAAGAGCAAACATCGCCCGGAATCTCTCTCGCCTTAAGGTATACTGATCTCCACTCAGGTCACTATATAATTGTTGATTTCAAAGAAGCTTTGATCGCGACCACCACATCCGGAAACCTGGCAGAAAATCCTCTTCTCTGGACAAACAGCGACAGCCTTGTTGGAGTTTTCCAAAAAGATTTTGAAAATCTTTGGCATAATGCCGTCAGCTGGAAGAATATTGAAACGACTGCTGTTCCTGAAAAGGTGATCGGTTTTATGAAACAACTGAGACCTACAAACCACGTGATATTCGTTTACGATAATACAGAAGGAAAACATAACATTCTTTTCAACTACCTTAAAGCTGGATTGGATAATGGCGAAGCAGGAGTGTACGTAGCTTCGGACGAGAAACCCAACCAAATAAGAGAAGCTATGAAACAGTTCGGCATCAACGTGGAAAAACACGAGAAGACAGAGGCTTTACACATCCTTGGGTACGAAGACATCTACATCATAGATGGAAAATTCAGTTTAACCACCACGATAGATTTATGGAACAAACTTTACAATGAAGCTTTGAAAAATGGCTTTAAGGGACTAAGAGTCACCGGAGAAACGGCATGTTTCTTCAATCACGGCCTGATAAAAGAACTACTAGAATATGAGAAAGCGTTACACAAGGTCATGGACATCCCGATGATTGCCATCTGTGCTTACGACGCCAGGCTGCTAAATGGAACGAGCGACCCAATAAACATATACTCCGAATTCGCCAGAACTCATGGCACCGTCCTGTTCACGGGAATGGACAACGAACTAGGAAGAATGGAAATCAGAAAAGTATAGACTCAT
>JAOUPL010000138.1 GCA_029879825.1 Candidatus Bathyarchaeota archaeon | reverse complement strand
GCTTTGTTCAGGGGTGTACATCAGGTTTATGATCTCCTGTATGAGAACAGAGGCATACGGTCCAATGATGTGTGCCCCCAAAATCTTCATGGTTTCCTTTTCGACGATAACCTTGACAAAATAGTCTTTTACACCCATTGCCTCTCCTTTAGCAGTGTCTTCGTATCTGTAGATTCCGATTAGCACCTTGTTTTTTCCGTATTTCTCAATTGCTTCTTTCTCTCCGAGGCCGACGCTTCCGACTTCAGGATACGTGAAAACTGCGTGTGGTATCGCGTGGTAATCGACTTTTACCTTCTTCTTTAGTATGGCGTTATAGTATACGACTATAGATTCGTAATTTGCCGCATGCTTGAAGAGCTGCTTGCCGTTAGCGTCGCCAAAAGCCCAAATGTTTGGTTGCGAGGTCTCCAGATACTCATTAACGACAATCCATCCTCTCTCGTCTATTTCTACCCCCCCTCTTTCAGGATGAAGCACATCTGTGTTCGGGCCTCTTCCGGTAGCTATCAGTATCTCGTCTGCTGTTATCACCGTCTTTTTTCCATTCTCCCTGTTAACAGCGACAAGCCTTTTTTTGCCCATCGAAGTCTTTTCTGCCTCACGCACCTCGTGATTGGTGAGAATTGTCATGTGCTTCTCCAACTCTCTCTTAGCTAGAGCCGACACCTCCGGTTCTTCTTGTTTGAGAAACTGGGGATTCCTGCCGATTATGGTGACTTTAGATCCCATGGCTGAAAAGAAATGGCCGTATTCCGCAGCTATGTATCCCCCGCCCACTATGGCAATACTCTCGGGTAGCCGATTCATCTTGAGAACTGTGTCGCTTGTAAGATAGCCTACTTTATCCAGCCCTTTTATCGGAGGTATTATGGACTTTGATCCTGTGCACAGGAATATCATCTTTGACGTTATGGTCTCGTCACCAACTTTCAGCGTGTATGGACCCACAAATTCGGCTACGTCCGGATAGTAATCTATGTTTTCAGAATGGGAGAGCCCTTGACGTATCATGTTTATGTCTCCACCGATAAGGGTCCTCATCCTTTCCATAACCGCCTCAAAATCTATTTCCTTGATATCAACCTCGACGCCAAACTCTCCTGCCCTCCCAATCGTTCTCACCAACTCAGCAGGATATAGCAACATCTTCGACGGTATACAACCCCTAGTTAAACAAATACCTCCAGGCTCATCCTTGTCTATGACGGCGATTTTCATGTGCGGATTCTCTTGAATCACCGCGCTCACAATGTTCATTGCTGAACCTGAACCTATTGCTATCAGGTCGTATTCTTTCATATCAAACCCACACGTGCGTTAATAAGAACGTGTAATCATTTAAATATGTGTGACTGTAAAACAACAGTAACAGTATAAGCGGGCGAGCAGTCAACTTGAATGCGTGCGCACGCTGCTTGGCGCTAGATTAAAAAAAGAATATGGATCATATTGCTGATGAGAAGAGTCGCGTGGAAGATGAATCGTTGAAGAAAACGAAGATTATCTGCACAATTGGTCCCGCCAGTCTTCAAACAGAAATTCTGCAAAAAATGTATCAAGCGGGGATGAATGGCGCGAGAATAAACACTGCCTATGGGGATCTTGATCAATACAGGCTGATTGTACATAACGTTCGAGAAACGGCTGATATACCAATAATAGTTGACATCAAGGGCCCTGAAATCAGGCTCCGAGTTGAGCGAAAGAGGACTGTCAAAAAAGGAGACGTTCTAGAGGTTGGCTTCAATCGCGAGGAGATCAGTTTCAACCATGACTTCTACGATAAGATGAGTATTGCTGACGACGTCTATATTGACAATGGTAAGATTAGGACGCGGGTTATTGAAAAGGACAATGGAATGCTGCGTTTATTGGTGATTAATGACGGGGAAATAGGTGATGGCAAAGGAGTCAATATCCCTAACAAACAGCTTTCAGTTCCAACCCTCTCAAAGAAAGACCTAGAAATTATAGAATTTGCAAAGAAATATGATGTTGAATACGTTGCCCTTTCTTTTACAAGAAGCGTTCAAGATGTGAATGTTTTGAAATCCGAGGCCCGCGGGTTCGAAGGGGCAATCATTGCCAAGATCGAAAATTTTGAGGGAGTTAAGAATTTCGAAGAAATTTTAGGTGGCGTGGAATGTATCATGGTGGCCAGAGGTGATCTAGGCGTCGAAATAAGACCTGAGAAAGTTCCGTTGATTCAGAAATCGCTTATCAAATTATGCAATCAAAGAGGCAAAACTGTTGTGACAGCTACAGAAATGCTTGAATCCATGATTCATCGTCCGACGCCAACTAGAGCCGAAGTCAGCGACGTAGCCAACTCAATCTTGGATGGAACCGACGCAACGATGCTTTCAGGTGAAACATCGATAGGCAAGTACCCAGTGGAGTCTGTTTCGATGATGTCCCGAATAGCAAAAGAGACGGAAACGGCGGTGAGAAGCCGCGTCGAAGATGGAAAATTCATCAACATTTCGGACACCGTAAGCAAGTCCATCCAAAGGACATGCCAAAACATGCCTATTGACAAGATCGTAACTCTGACGAGGTCAGGCTACACCGCAAAGATGATAACAAGATTCAAGGTTATACCCCCAATAATCGCAGTCACACCGGAAAAAAGAGTCAAGAAACAACTTGAGTTAGTCTTCGGCGTGTATCCTTTACACATGGATTACCGTAAAGAAGAAGATCGAATACTAGCTGTCGCAAAAAAACTTCGGTCCATGAATCTGATCAAAGATGAAGACACCGTTCTGTTTACGGCGGCATCTAGAACCGTTATGAAGCACGCTAGTAACCTAATTGAGATACACAACGTCAGAGAGCTTATGGGCTTCATGAACAAGTAGGCCCGCATGAGCTTTAGGCCGCGCGCATGTTAAACTGCAAACGAAGAATTTCATGTCAAAGTAGCCAAACCGCCTGAAGAAATCAAAGCTTTGCTTGAAGCTGGCTTTTTTTACGTATGCGAAAGAGACGGCTCAATGTTTCTCAGAAAACGAAAGTAGATAATAAAACGAAAAAGTAAATAGCAAAGAATAT
>JAOUPL010000145.1 GCA_029879825.1 Candidatus Bathyarchaeota archaeon | reverse complement strand
CAATTGTCGTCAATGGAGGACCTATGCTTCCAGGATATTACAAGGGACAGAAATTAACGGGGTCAAAGGGGTTAGAACTCATGTTTCTGGCTATGTTGCTCCCATCGGAAGAAATGATGAAAGAAACAACGGAATTGTCTAATTATATATGCCCCGGTGCTGGATCTTGTCAAGGCATGTACACGGCGAATACGATGGGATGTATAACCGAGGCGCTCGGGATGTCATTACCTGGATCCGCTACGATTCCCGCAGTTGACGCAAGAAGATTGAGGGTAGCTAAGCAGTCGGGAATGCAAATAATGAAACTGATAGAAGAAGATGTCAGGCCTCACGACATCATGGTTTATGAGGCGTTCGAAAACGCTATCCGCGTGGACATGGCGTTAGGAGGATCTACAAATACGGTCCTTCATCTCCCTGCCATTGCATCGCAGTTAGAAATCGAACTACCTCTAGAGTTGTTGGATAAACTCAGCAGGGACACGCCGCATCTTTGCGATATGGATCCCGCTGGACCCTATACGGTGAAGGACCTCGACGAGGCTGGAGGAATACCTGCGGTGCTTAAAGAATTGGGAGACCATATTCATCAAGATTTGGCAACCGTTACTGGAAAAACTGTCGGAGAAAACCTGAAAGATGCCACTGTGTTAAACAGAGAAGTAGTCAGGCCGAAAGAAACACCGGTTCATAAAGAGGGTGGAATTGCGATTTTAAAGGGAACACTAGCACCTGAAGGTGCAGTAGTTAAACAGTCTGCGGTTGATCCGAAAATGCTGAAGTTTGAAGGCCCTGCCAAGGTCTTCGATGCCGAAGAAGACGCGTTAAGAGCAATCATGAAACAGGAAATAAGTCTCGGAGAGGTCATCGTGATAAGGTATGAAGGGCCGAAGGGAGGGCCTGGGATGAAGGAGATGCTCAAGCCGACCGCGGCTTTGATGGGTACAGGGCTTGGAAGTGAGGTTGCATTGGTCACAGACGGCAGATTTTCGGGTGCTACTAGGGGGCCTTGCATCGGACATGTGACCCCGGAAGCTATGAATGGAGGACCTATAGCGGTGGTAAAGGACGGGGATATTATTTCGATAGACATACCGAACCGCAGGGTCGACCTGAAGATTTCAGAAGAAGAATTGCGGGAACGATTGAAGCGATGGAGCCCTCCAGAACCAAAAGTTAAGAAGGGAATCTTAGCCGCCTATTCAAAGATCGTTAAGCCCACTTCTAGAGGCGCAGGATTTCTGTTCTAGATTCCTCTCCGTACTTTGCGCAAGAGCAGAATAGTAAAATATCTCGATCTGTCTATTGGTTTGATGCGCGGTTTGATTGAAGGGGGAAGAGATGGCTACTTGGACAGTTGAGATGGTTTTGAATAGGGCCGTCGCAATGGAAAACCAGTCCTATGGTCTATACGTCTGGGCAAGAGACAGGGCATTTAGTCCTGAAGCGAAAACGCTGTTGAAGGAGCTGGCTGAAGATGAGCTTAGGCATAAAGAAAAGATATCCGAGGCTCTAAAAAATCGAGAAAGAATCTCAGAGATAGGTTCACGCGTAGAGAAGGTGGAGGATCTGAAAATAGTCGGCTGGCTGGAAGACACGAAGCTTTCTGAAGACGCCACTTATCAAGAGATTCTGATATTTGCAGGTAAACGTGAAAAGGAGACCTATGAATATTATCAGGAACTTTCACAGAGATTTGAAGAGAACGAAGTTGGCAAACTGTTCTCCAAACTCGCCCAAGAAGAACTAAAACACAAAAACAGAATTGAAAGAGAGTATGATCAATACGTGCTTCAAGAGATGTAAGCGCGCGCTGGTACTGATAGTTTACGCAAGAAAACCTTGAATATGGTTGTGCACGCATTTCAGTTGCCAAATAGTGTTGAGTCGCGCTCATGTGCGTTCGCTAGACATGTTGATTTTTTCCAAAAAGTTTATGGCCCGCGAATGGTGGGGCCGGATAGACAAAGGTTTTCATTTAAAATTTACACATTACTGAAATAACGTGCGCGCGCGAAAAAAACTAAAAGAGAATTAAGGGTGGTTAGTCAATAGAAAAAGAAGGAAAGTTTCAGCATCGGGTATACTAATGCCATCGATAATTCGGATTGTGGATCTTACGAAAAAATTTGGAAACTTTTTGGCAGTTGACCGTCTAAACCTAGAGATTGAAGAAGGGGAAATCTTTGGGCTTCTGGGGCCCAACGGCGCAGGCAAAACGACTGCTATTCTTATGCTTTCAACGGTTATTAAACCAACTGAAGGCACTGCTTTCGTCGGCGAATACAACATACAAAAGAATCCTGACAAAGCGCGAGGTCTTTTGGGCATAGCTTTTCAAGAACCTAAGATGTTGTGGGTTAGCACTCCCTGGGACATAGTGAACTGGCACGCAAAAGTTTGTGGATTATCAACAGAGGAGCGAAAGCGAAGAGTCAGAGAGGTGATGGAAGCGTTGGACATGTGGGATTACCGCCGCAAGAACGTTCACGCACTTTCAGGCGGCATGCGCAAACGGGTTGAAATAGCTAAAGTTTTGATTCAAAGACCTAAAATCGCTATTGTTGACGAGCCTACTGCTCAAATTGATGTTATTGGCAAACATAAAATATGGAAAATGCTTCGTGAATTTCGCAATGAAGGAAGCACAATCATTCTTGCGACAAACGAGCTTTATGAGGCGGATATGCTTTCAGACCGCGTTGGAA
>JAOUPL010000008.1 GCA_029879825.1 Candidatus Bathyarchaeota archaeon | reverse complement strand
AGTGTATCTATTGTTGGAGTATGGGTGAGAAAGGACTCGTGAAACGGTACAAGATGAAAAAATATGAGGGATCACCACGATTGATGGAGCAGGCGTTTAAAACATTCAAAGAAGGTGAATTTGTTTTTGTTCAAGACATGTCGGATTTGTTTGCAGAAATAGTTCCCCAAAAATATATCGAACGGATATTGGAGCATACGGAAAAATTCCCCAAAACCTGTTTCCTTCTACTAACGAAGAATCCTAGACGCTATTTAGAATTTGAAGACAGGATACCAAGCAATTGTATTTGTGGAGCCACCGTAGAAACGAACAGGGACAAAGAATACCGCAAAATCAGTTGGGCACCGTTACCAACAGACCGTCTAGTGGCAATGCGTCTTCTCAAAGATGATGTGAAAAAAATGATTTCTATTGAACCGATAATGGATTTCGACTTGGACGATTTTATAAAAGAAATAGAGTCAACGAAACCAAGTTTTGTTTATGTAGGCTACGACAACTACAATTATGGTCTTCCTGAACCTTTGTTACCCAAAACCAAAGCACTAATTACAAAGCTACAAAAGTTTACTGAGGTCAGAACCAAAAGCTACTCAAAAGCGACTTGTGAAAGCAATATGTATTTGAAAACACTATTACGTGGACGAGGAGTTTACGGCAGACAGTTCATTTTAAGCGCAGAGTGGCTCAAACAACAAAAATAGGTCTTCTTGAGATTTTTCCTTGTCACAACTCTAAGCCTTCTATCACACGCGCTACACGACGAAGGAGATGTTCTTTAGAGACGCGGCGCGATGGAGACTCAAATCTCTGGGCGACGAATACGAGTATGTAGAAGTGCGGAAAGAGGTGCATGAAAAGCTTGATTACGTGACAATAGAGATGGAGTTGCCCTTTTTCGGCGTAAGCGACTTCATCGACCAACGAATAAAAAGCGCGTTAGAAAAATACGCCGAATGGAAGGAACAAACAGAAGAAAACCCAAAAAGAAGCTAGCGCGCGCTCTTTTCACTTCTGCTCTTTCTATCACTATCATGCATGTGTACAGATGCTCTATAGGCATAAACTGCCGCCGTAAGTGCTGAGTGAAATGTGATTGCATAGAGGGAGAAAAGCGGCACGTCGAAAAGGACCCCGAAAAAGATGTAGATGTTGTATATGTTTCTTCTGCCAGCGATTCTTCTGAAAGTTCGCTCAAACGGTCCGTATATGTCTAAACTGACTTTCATGGTTCTTGAGAACTGGTCGTAACAGAACCTATAGAAGGCTACGAACACAAGCGAGAATATGCAAAGCTCCAGTGGTAGGAGACCTTGGGTTCTGCTCAAGAACAGGGCTAAAGCGACGAGCCAAGAAAATTCATACAGCATATCAAACGGATGTTCCATGCGGCCAAGCTTCGTTTCCTGTCCCCTTATCCTAGCCAATTTTCCGTCTAGTCCGTCTAAAATGCCCACTATGAAAGTCAAAATTGAGGCAAGCGCTAGATGTCCGGAAAAGAAAAGATATGTTACAAACCATGCAAGCACGTTTGTGGCAATGGTTAGGCGGTTGGGAGTTATGAACATCCAATCCGATATACGGTAGAGGACGGCGTTCTCTACTGGTCGATTAATGTAATGGGCAAAAAAATCTGAGGCTCCGCGCTTCTTCTGCGAGTGTTCAGCAAGTAATCTTCTGGCACGTGCAAGGTCTTGCCTGGTATCTATGTCCATCCACAAATGCCCGCTTACATCAACCACTTGCGTATCCCAATTCTGAGCTGCAATTCGAACACAGTCCGCTAGCTCTACTGCCCCTTGTTTTGCGGCCTCTTTGGCATACTCGAAAATCTCGGGTGAACAGAGAAAAAATCCTGTGTCAATGGCAACATTTGATTGGTTAATCTTTTTGCCTATGTCGAAGATTTTGCCTTTTCTCTCAAGCACTTTTGTGTCTTCTTCTGCCACTCTTTCGATGGCTAAAACAAGAGCCTTTTCAGACTTGTTGTTGATAAGGGTATTCGGGATTTCGTGGTCAAAAATGTGGTCACACATACAGAGTAGAAAATTTTCGTGAAAGATCCCTTGTGCAGCTAGAAGAGAGTAGAGGTTGCCTTTCTTCCATCGCTTAGCTTCTATAAATTGAATGTTCAGCCCTGCATAATTCTCGCCAATCTGTTCACGAATCATGTCTGCCTTGTATCCGACGACTACCCATATCTCTTGAACCCCCGCTTTCTTGAGACCGCGAAGAATCCTTCCTAAGAGTAAATTACCTGCGACGCGAAGAAGACCCTTCGGCTTTAGCCTGGTCAAATTTCCGAGTCTGCTACCTTGACCAGCAGCCAAAATTAAGGCTTTCACATGACCATCTTCAGTCAATCACTGATTAGAGAGGTGTTGAATATCCCATTTAAAGCTTGGGAGAATCTCCGCTTGATTTAAAGTGACCTAAAAATCCCATGCGCTGGCGAAAAACACTAAGCCTTGCAAAGAGGATTTTCGATTCCTACTCCGAGAATAGGTCATGAGGGTGTATTGCTCATCTCTTGAGTACCTTTTTTGGCAGAATAAACGAAAGGGATGGCGAAGTCCACCTTATCGTTCTTCGAAAAATCTTTGAATATCCTTTTCTCGATTTCATATTTTATCCGAGGTCTATCCGTAGCCAACGTCATGTACCTAAGCCTCAGGTAGACTCCGTAATCGTACATGTCTGACCTGATGTAGGGTTCCTTCCGTGTAGCTTTGATAACGTCTGCAGTTACGTTCCTAGCGGCATTGAGCAGGATGCTTTCAGCTACTTCCCAGTCCGTATCATAGGTTATCCTTACTACTACCTCGTCGAGAGTGTACACGGATTTCTCTGCTGGTTGTCTCAGGGGTCCTTTTTCCACTCGTGGAGTAAAGTTAACAGCTGGATGTCCGAAAAACATGTTATTTGGAATCAAAATATTCCGCCCTACAGCCTCCTCGCTTTCCACGGATCCGCCGACCTGGTTGAGAACAGTGTACATTGGCCCGACATCAAGTACATCACCTTTCAAGTTTAATGTTGGCAGGTGAATCCTGTCTCCGAGCCTGAAGGGTCTCTTAAGAGTGATCAACAACCAAGCTGCCAAGCCAGACACCACGGGTTGTAGGGCCCATCCCAGAAATAGGCCGCCAAAAGCTCCAAAGAATGTGGGGATAACCCAGAACTGAGGGAAGAATACTGCAACGATTAATAGAGGAGTTAGGAAGGCTATGAGAGCCCTCCACAAGTTGATAAGCATCTTGACATCCTCCTCTCTTCCTTTGGCCTTTAATATG
The DNA here is from genome assembly GCA_029879825.1 of Candidatus Bathyarchaeota archaeon. Lineage (GTDB taxonomy): Archaea > Thermoproteota > Bathyarchaeia > Bathyarchaeales > Bathyarchaeaceae > JAOUPL01. The sequence goes on along the minus strand of JAOUPL010000008.1, from coordinate 21,155 downwards.
GCGGTCCTTATCACCTTTGAAGATAATTTATAGAATACAAAAACTCCCGCGATCACCACAAGAATTCCGATAGAGGTTCGCACAGCCTCCCTGCCCAAAAACTCAAGAACTCCATCAAGACCCAATTGCACCACAAATCCAACAATAAGTGTCACGACTGACATAACAATAGTCTAAGACGCCAAAAGACTAATTAAACATAGCGTAGGTCGGTATTCTACCTGGACTTCTGCGCGCGCGCATGTGTTACATAAATCCAAAAAGAACAAAAAAAGTAGGGATAGAACTGAAGAGCTTGTGTTAGAAGCTTTGGCAGTCTTGTTCCTTTATCATCTGTTAGAGTTTCAGACCTTCGGCCACGGATTTACCCAACTCCGGGTCAGCCTTGGTTAGGTTCTCAATCACCCGCTGCTGGATCGGTTTGTCTATTTGCATAAGATCTGTGATGAGATTATCTATTAGATGTTCTTGGTTCATCTTGCTCAGGGAACGATATTTCTCCCCCGCTTGTTGAAAGTCTTTGGTCTTACTGATTTTCTTACGAGTAACTTCTCCCTCAACCCGATATACGTATGGGGTACCCGCTGGAGCCTCCACTGGAGAACCGCCAGCTAGACTACTGGGCTCGTAATTGACCGGCCCACTGAATTCTCCTAACTGCATGGCTCCATCGCGCTGGTTGTTGTTGACCTCCACTATGGGGCGGTTTATTGGTAGTTGTAAGTAATTCGGTCCCAAACGATGGCGCTGGGTATCCGCGTATGAGAACGTTCGACCCTGGAGCAGCTTGTCAGCGGAAAACTCTATACCTGGTATAATGCTGGCTGGACAGAAAGCTGCCTGCTCGACTTCAGCGAAGAAGTTATTAGGATTACGATTCAAAACCATCTTACCCACCACCATAAGTGGGAATTTGTCCTCAGGCCAAGTTTTTGTAGGATCAAGTGGATCAAAAACTTGTTTTAATTCATCCTCGATTTCCATCAACTGGACGCAGAGTTCATACTCAACCTCTCCGCCACTGGCAATCGTATTCCAGAGATCACGGGTAAGGTAGTCGGGGTCGACACCAGCCAGCCGAGTTGCTTCATGACGGTCAAGACTATGCACCCCCAATTTAGGTTTCCAATGGTATTTCACATAAACTCTCTTTCCCTCAGAATTCACCCATACATAGGTGTTAACACCGAAGCCCTCCATCATCCTGAAACTTTTCGGTGTCCCGCGGTCAGTAAAGAGCCAGATAATCATGTGGGTCGATTCCGGCGTTAAAGATATGAAATCCCAGAAGCGGTTATGAGCGGAGGAAGCCGATGGAATATTATTATCTGGTGCGCCTTTGAAGGCGTGAACCATATCTGGAAACTTGATCGCATCCCTGATGAAGAACACTGGAAGATTGTTACCGACGAGGTCATAATTACCTTCTTCGGTGTAGAACTTGACGGCAAAGCCTCGTGGATCCCTCACTGTATCGGCAGAACCACGTCCTCCTGTGACAGTGGAAAATCTTACGAATACGGGGGTTTTTTCCTTCGGATCTTGGAGGAATTTCGCTTTGGTATAAGGTGCCATGCTCTTGTAAACCTGAAAGAAACCGTGTGCTCCTGCCCCCTTAGCGTGGACAACTCTTTCAGGGATACGCTCTCTGTCAAAGTGAGCCATCTTCTCGACAAACTGGACGTCCTGTAACAAAACTGGACCACGTTCACCGACGGTTAACGAATTCTGGTTATCAGTGACCGGGACTCCTTGGTTCGTAGTCAAATGTTTCTTTTTTTCCATGACAGTATCCTCATATAAACTAACGATCTTTTCTTGTATATATAAGTGGTTTCGATCTGCACGCGCGCGCATAAAGGTGTTGTCGCAAAGATTTTAAAGTGACGTCCACAGCTTTACTTGTCGAGTTTTGTGCTTAGAAAAGGAGAGAAGAGAATGGGACTTGTACGTTCTTTGGATGAAATTTCTGCGAGGGAGGAACATTTTTCCAAGGGATTCGTATTGGGTGACGCCGTTATGGTTATGGTAATGTTTAGAACCAACGCAGAGGCAGTTAAAAGAGTGTTACCTCCGCCATTGGAGCCAGATCCTGCATCAATAGGCTCAGCCTACGTGGCTGAATTTCGTAGAACGAATTTTGGAGTGACTTATAACGAGGCAGCACTGTTCATCTCAGCACAATATGAAGGAGAAGTGGGAAACTATTGTCTCTCCATGCCAGTGACAAACGACATCGCTATGATTGGGGGAAGAGAAGTTTATGGCTTTCCTAAAAAAATTGCTGAAACGATACGTGTTAGAAGAGAAGGAAACAAAGTGACTGGGGTTTGCATCAGAAAAGGTATCCCTATTATCGAGATCAAAGTTAACCTCACTGGAGCTGCAGAACCCGAAGATATTCCACCCCAAGGACCCAATTACCTCTTCAAATATTTTGAAGACCCAAAAATAGGTGCATTTGATTATAATCCCCGTTTGGTCAAACAATACAACGAAATCGATTGGGGGAAGCCAGAATTAGGTGAAGGAGAACTTACGCTTGCAAAATCAAAATTTGACCCCATTCACGAGATACCGATCGAAGAAGTTTTGATGGCAGGCTATGCCAAAGGAATGGAAATTCGCATGCAACCAGGTGAAGTAATCGCGGAAGTTGATCCCTTAAAATTTAGGCCGTATTCCTTCATTAAACTCGATTGGGAACTGTAAAAGCGCGCGCGCGCATTATGTAGTCATACTGCAAGCTTCGGGTAAAGGATTAATCTAAAAAGCGTTATAGTGTGTAGATTGATGGACAAAACATGCCTTTTACGCCTTTTCATTTTGGTCCAGCCCTAGGTTTGGGGCTTCCCTTCAGGAAATACTTTCATGCACCTACGTTCATAGTTGCTAACGTAATAGTTGATGTTGAGCCTTTCTTAGTTCTTCTTTTGGGATTAAGATATCCTTTGCATGGGTATTTGCATACTTTCCTTTCGGCTTTCCTCGTGGGGCTGGCTCTTGGTTATGTCATGTTTCTTCTTGAAAGAGTTTTGCATCCGCTATACAAAGTGTTCCTGTTAGAGGCCGATAATGGTTTGAGTCTGAATTCTTTCGTGGTCGCAGGCGTCTTCGGCACCTGTCTCCATGTTTTATTGGATTCTCCATTATATGCTGACATACGTCCATTTTATCCAATAACAGCAAATCCGCTGCTTAACCCTGCTCTAACACTAGGAGTCTATAGTCTTTGCGTGTGGATGGGAGTTTTAGGAATAATATATTACGTAGGCCTACTGACCTTCTTGGGTTATGGAAAACTGCGACGGAAACGAGATGCGCGCGCGCTTTTGTTTTTGCTTCTTACCTTTTTCGCCTTATATACTGATAGACTTTGAGAACATGCCCGTTTCCTCCCTCAAAATATATAAGAATCTGAAGGAAGACGGTTTGTGGTGTTGAGGAACAGTGGTTTCGTACGTGGTCTATAGGGTTTCTAAAGAATTCAATGACAGGAGCGCCCTTCCCCGTCGTTTGAAAGCATTGGGATGTAAACGGGTCCATACGGCTTTCTGGAAAATCGACGAAGAGAAGGTCTACAAGGTTCTGAAGGTGCTTGAGAAGAATCAGCCAATACTTCTAAAGAGGATAAGGGAGGTTAAGAAACCTCAATTTGTGAAAAATAGTGGGCTCTCTAAGCTTGGAAGCCTCGTTATCGTTATGTATGCAGCTCCAAAAGAAGTTAAAAGGGAAAGGATAAAAAACGTCCTCAAAAGGGCACCTTGCATTCGTCTGCGTCGTTCCATTTATGCCTTCTCTCAAAAACATTCATTTTTTGACAAAGACCGCCAACTGGTCGATGCTCGGAAATTCGCAGTTTTCATTAAAGGGATCCACGGAGATGTCAAGGTTATTCCAAGGGTTCTCATTGCAAATAGAGATTCTATTGAAAGACTTCTACAAGAAACTAGAGAACGCGTTGAAAGAGAAAATTCTGACATTGTTAGATTCTGCAAAGAACTCTACGGAAAGGCTCTCGGAGGAGATGACGTTCGGCTGACAAAAGATTCGCTTTCAAAGTGCAAAAGAAGGTACCTAACAGTAAAGAAGGTAGCTGCTTTTTATGAAAAGTGGTTAAACATGGACTTCTCAAGGAGCTTGATGAAGTCATATAAAGCCGTTAAAAAAGTTAATTCTGTTGTTAACAGAAAATAGAAGATGAAGACAATGTTAGAGAACTGACAAGGAAATATTTCAACATCAAAACACACAAAACTCGAATGCTCGTAGCACCCTAAAAATATTATTCCAGAATTAGAGAAACTTCACAAGTAACTCGTTTCATCACCCAATTTTAGCTCTCTTTTGACAAATAGAGGAACTAGAGTGCCTTATATTAATCTAAGACACAGAATATTTCCCTCTTTGTCAAAATAAGGTCTCTATCATTCATTTTCTCGAAAAAATCGATTTTCTGATCGGTTTTTCCTATACACAATCCTTATTTGAATACTGCGAAGCTACAGCCTTTGCGAGGATGCCAAGCAAGAAAGCAAAAAGAGGTGAAAAACATGTTTGAGGAAGAAGAATGGGAAGAAGAGGAAGAAGAGGAAGAAGAGGAAGAAGAGTGGTGAAATAGAAGTTTTTCGTTTACTCCCATTTTTTTCATTTTCAAAATGCGCGCAGATGATTCTTGAACTTCTCTGCGTTTAGGGCAACAGCGCGCGTATTCCTTTTTCTTTAAGGTTTCTTTGTTTTCTTCCAAGTCTTTTTTCTTGACAGTCTTTTGTTCTCAAGTGGGCCTAGTTGATTTGCCTCGTCAAGAGGCTTAACTTGAACTCTTTTCGGTATGAAAGACAGCTTTTTGCCGCAATTCGGGCATTTGCCATCGTAACTCTGAACGATCTCATCGGGCGGCTTCAATTCTATATTATCATAAAGAACGGCGCCACACTTATGGCAGACAACCAGTTGAGGCACAACATCACGGCCTTGCGCTTGCATTTTGAAAGTGAAAAATGGGGGTAAAAGAAAAAACTTTAGTTAATTTGTTTATTCTCCTTTCTTCTTTCCCTTCTTCTGAGTAGCTGCGCATTTTTTTCCTCCAAAAATCTCTAAGCGCACTGCGACGTGTATATATGCGTATCGTCCAAAAAAAGAGGGTCAAAAAATCCTTTTTTAAAGATAATGAGCTTTAATCGTTCTCTTTTTTTGCCTTATATACCAGAAACGAGGTGGAATTTGCGTGCCTTACAAGACAGAAAAGGGACGTAATCACTGGTTTGTTGGCGCTTGGTGGGGGCACCATCATGAATTTTGTCGCAATTAGCGCTGTCGGCAATGCGATAGAAAGCTAATTGTCGGTTTTCTCTTTCCATTTTTCTATGGTTAGTTTTTTGTCTCCGATTTTGAAGCTGATGTTGACCTTGACCGCTGGGTCTGGTTTGAAGGGGAACATGCTGTCCTCAGCCAGGTCTTTCGGAATGTACAATAGATACTTGCCGTCCTTTCTTCGGAACAGTCTTCCTTTCGCTTCACTGACCATAACTGAATAGCCACCTAAATTGTTTGGAACTCAGGATGTTATTTAAAGTTTTCTCAGCGGTGTGTCGTTTTTGAATCATTGACAATTTTTCTGACGGAGTCAACGTCAAGGTTGTTTCGATTGTTGATAGACTTGATCAAAAGTGTTTTGCTTGGTGTTCTATTAATACAAAGATGTCGTAGTAGGGAATAGCATGCGAAAGGAAAATTAGTGTGATGAAAAGACATAAATATGAATTAATTTAAATCAAAACACAAACCATTTGAAGAGGTTGTTGTGATTGAAGAAGAGAATGATGCGCCTTCTTCTAGAATTGTTGAAGGATTCTAAGAGAAGTGACAGGGAATTAGCCAAGGTTTTGGATGTGTCACAGCCAACTGTGAGCAGGATGAGAAGTAGACTTGTGAAGGAAGGAATCATACGTGATTTCACTGTAATGCCAGACTTCGTGAAAATGGGATACGAGATCATGGCGATCAATTGCTTTAAGTCAAAAACCTCGGAGGAGATAGCTGAGAGAGCCAAAAAATGGGTAATGTCAAAACCAAACATCATATTTGCAGCTGCGGCTCAGGGCATGGGAAAGAATGCGGTAATGATTTCTCTGCATAGAAACTACACAGATTTTTCCAATTTCCTCGGAGAAGTCCTGGCTGAAGATGAAAATGTCATGGAAGACTACGACACAATGCTCATAAGCCTAGAAGGAAGAATTGTTAAACCCTTGTCCCTAAAATATCTGGCAGAACAAGAAACATAGAAAGTTATCTCTTAATAACAAACAACCAAAGAACCAGTTAAATGCATGTAGAGTAAGTTAGACTTGTTAAATGGGAAAGATAAGACCAACCAATTCTCCGAATAATATGTAGCTCGATACAATGTAACCTAGTATAGCGCCACTGCAAAGATATGGCAGTCCTGCTTGCGGTTTTCCTCTAATGACAACTGCCATAAGCACTGTAAAACCAAGAAGTGTGCCGAGCATTACTGATAAGGCTATGAGGAGACCGTTACTGGTGACATTATGAAAGGCGGAAGCAACTAAAACCCCGGGCATTACAACGTCTCCCAATCCCAGAAAAAACGCATCCCGTTTTTCGCCATTTTCGAGTTTTTCTTTCAAACTCTTTGTTTCTTTAATTAGCGAATACTTGCTGATTTTTGGTATCACCAGTATAACAGGTAATTTGAGATCCATAACAGTGTCTGCGAGGTCAATCATATGTTTGGTTTTGTATACCGATATCGCATCGTATATTGCTAGTCCGATGAGTAATACAATCGCCAAAAAGACACCCAATGAAATACCAAGTATCGCGATAGCACCTGTTCCTATTATGATCCCGCATACGTCTATTACATACCATTCAGGATACTTGAGAAGCGTTATAACCAGAGTAGCTGCGGCTGTTGCGGAGAGAAATAAAGACCACACCTCTGGAACCGCGAAAGACAGCAAAGGATAAAACACATAGAAGGCGGTAAACCCTGTTGCCCAAAGAACAATACCCTGTATCAGCTGTTTCTTCCAGAATTTCGCAATCAACAATATTGCAACCGTAAACAATAACATTATCAGAAAGAAAAACACTATGTTCATTGGGTCATTTGGGTTCTCAAACGCCACCATGTCAGCGGCTTCAAACGGTCTTACCACCAACAAAGCCAGACTGTGAATTAGAACAAATAGGCCCGCCATCAGAAAACCGGGAAAAATATCCTTCATTTCTCTCTTCTTATTCTTGTCCATGGTTTTTCAAGAATAGCACTTACCTATTTATAGGATTTGATCGCTTGGAAAATTGAATGCCCCTTATTATCGCACTCGTATCAAATAGTAGACCACGCTAACTTCGCGCGCGCATGCAGAATTGATAAAAACGATATTTGGGGAAGAAAACGTATTGCCACCAATCCCCGGATCTAGGAGGAGCAGCTTTCTGGAGGGCAAAAGGTAAAGGTGAGTGTGAAAAAGATCGAAAAATTACAAGGAAGCTGGAAATTTTCTGGAGGCGTTTGACGAATCTAATGGGCGCGACCATTTCGAGCCAGTTTCTTTTGGAACAAGTTTGGTGGTGGTTCAGTCTTGGATTTGTCGGAGCAGTAACGGCGTGCTTATGTCTATTTTGTGTCTTTTGCAAGTTTCAAAGACTGTTCTGTGTAGTTCCGCATCTATTTCCGGCAGTCCTTTTATGTCGTTTACGAACGCATAAAGGGTGTATTCAACGGCATAGTTCTGAAACTTTGTTATCCAGACGTATGGTTTGGGTTCCTTCAAGACTCTAGGAGTCTTTTCCGCAGCCTCTAGCAAGGCTTTTTCCACATCCCTGTTGTCGTACTCAAATCCGGGAGTAACCGTCACGTGTCTTCTAATTACTCTCTTTTTTCCAAAATTGTCAATCTCTGCCTTAAGTAACTCTTGATTTGGAACCGAAACTAAAACATTGTCAAGAGTCAGCATCTTGGTGTAGATTAATTCAATGGCTACGATATCCGCGAATTGACTGTTAAAGAATATTCTGTCTCCAACCCTGAAGGGTCTGCTGGTCATCACAATCAAGCCGGCGATTGCGTTTCCAATGGTGTTTATGGCCGCAAAACCTATGATAGTGCCGCCGAGAAGAGCCAAAAGTCCAGATATCACACCTAAGGTCACTCCAAACGTCGCCAAAATGATTGACAGAACTGCAAGACCGGCGACCCATTTGACGACTCTGGTCAGAGTGTAAGCAAGGTGCTCCTCGAGTCTCTTCTGATTCTTCAGAGTTCTGATTTCTCTGGCAATAACCTTGTAGAGAGCATACCCTACAATGACGGCAATGACCGAAAACAAGACTTTGTCAAAGTTGGATAAGATCCACTCGCCTATATCGTTGAGAAAATCTACTACGCTCATAGAAGGGAACCCGCTTCTGGTTTTATGTATCTGCTGTCTTTTAAGTTATGTTGCGGTCTATGCTCGGATGCCCATGCATAGTGAATGAGGCTGTTTTAGACGACATCCATCTTAGAAGAGGCTACGGAAAAAAGGGCAAGTTTGCGGGAGATATCTCCACCATCTTGTGTATAGAAAACCACACTCCATCCCTTCAACATTCTGTAGAATGCGACGGTTCAGATAGCACTGTAGAACATGGTTTCCGCATGTATGTTTTTTCTCACCTGGCCTTGTTTTTCTAGAAACTTAAGGTGCGCTAAAGTTTCACCGACGGCTAGGAATTTTTGAAAGAAGGGAAATCGGTCCCAAGAGGCATATTCTATATCCCAGTGAATCCTGGAAGCTATCTGATATGGTGTCAGCTCGCGCCTCTGAATTTCAGAGAGCATCTCCTTCGCCCGCAATTTATGATGTTCCTGTAACTCGCTTATTCGTTTGCGGTGATTTTTGAAGAGATCCTCATGAGCTGGAAGGACCACATCCACATCTAACTTCCCAACCTTCTCCAAGCTATCCAGGTAATCAGATAGAGCATCACTTTCTTCGCCCCACTGAGTAACATGAGGAGTGATAGTGGGCAAAAGATGATCACCAGCCATCAGAAGTCGCCGTTTAGGCTCATAAAGACAGATGTGTCCCGGAGAATGACCCGGCGTCCAGACGGCTTGAAAACCATACCCACCCATCGATATTTTCTCCCCATCCTCTAAAGCCTTCGACGGCCTCGCCAACTCCTCATAGACAGCTTGATACAAATAGCCTGGAGTTGCCTTGAGCATTCGCTCCACGAGTTCTGCGGGAACCCCAGCGCCCCTGTACATATTCATCATATTCTTCCAGTGACTTTCGTAAGTCTGCCTAACCAGCTGCACTGCTTCAGCGGTCTTTGCCGAGACGATGAGTCGCGCTCCAGAAAGCCCTCTCAAGCGTGGAACTAAGCCCACATGATCTATGTGAAAGTGCGTTACTAAAATCTCTGTTAGACTTTCCGGCTTAACTCCGATCTCAGCTAGCTGACGACACAACTCCCCAAACGCTTCATCGCTGTCCATTCCCGTATCTATGAGAAGGTATCGGTCTTCGGCTCGAATCAGGTAGACGTTTAAATGTTTTAGAGCGGGAATAGGCAGTGGGATCCTCAATTGAAAGAAATCAGGAAAAACTTCTTTCACTTTGTAAAGTTTCTTTTCAGGCTTGGGCAGTTGTGTTTCCCTCATTGTCAAATTGGAAGCAGTAGAATAAGAAGGACTCTAGAAATATACTTTTCCACCCAAGAGCCTGCAAATCTATTTGGAACGCTAGAATCTCTGTGATTATTACTACTTCAAGTATGCACGCGATCAACAGCGAGTGGATGTTAACGAGACTTGAAGAGTGGACTATCTTGAATGTACTCCTTCCCTATCTTCAATGCGATTTCAGCCTTTGCCAATTCGCTTCCCAAATAAGCTGCGTGGTCAAGCCTTGTTACCAAGCTCATTTCCACAATTTTAGCGTATACCTCTTCGGCAGTTTTTCCTTTAATTATCACGGTTGGCTTGTGTCGTTTGGAAGTTGAAAAATGAAGAGCAACAATGACATCGTTGGCTCGGTCTGTCATAATTTTGAAGCATCCTTTTGGATCAAACAAGAGAGATTTGCGTTTTTCAGTTGCTGTTATGATCTGCATTTCTGCTTCTATTTCTCTATGGTACGGCTCTTCTCGTATTCGTTTGTCTTTAAGTGTCAGAAGGTCAAAACCAAGATCTTTGGGAGCAGAGCCTCTTTTCTTAGCCAAAAACATCATTTTGGAGGCGATAGCTAGTTCTCTTATGCTGCCCTTTGCCTTGTTGCTTTTCTCTGTTGTTAACAAGATGTTTACACCTATTTCAGAGGCTATGCCAGCGAGTAGGGCGTTTATTCCTATAGAATCAGCATCCATTAATTCCATTACATTTCCCACACCAAAAAGAAGTGAAACATCAGGGTTTCTTTTTGCAAACTCGTGGAAGGCAACCAATGACTCTACTATGCCTGGCACGTTTACTGGGTCCAGAATTAAATCACCTATGATCCTCGTTATTCCCAGTTTTCTCGCCTTTCTAATGTTCTCTTCTAGTAGGCTTACTCGTTCTTCGGCTTTTTTAGGGAAATACCCTTCGCGATGATTTGTTGGAATAATTACAACAGCAACAGTGGAGGCAAAAGTTGCTATATCTTCAATGTTACCCGCATCCGCACTTAATAGTATGTCTGTGCCTGCGGAAACAGCCGCTCTGGCTTCATCTAGGTCAAGTGTGTCAATGCTTACTGGCACGTTTACAACGCTTTTAACTGCCTTAACAGCACGCTTCGCATCTGATGGGTTTGATTCACCCGCAACCATGCCAATATCAATAATCTCGGCTCCAAGTTTCACGTAACGTCGCGCCATTGCTTGAACCTCATCATTCAACAATAAAGGCGCATCAACGATTTCGGCCATAACCCGCATGGGAAAATCTCTGCCTATGGCTAACTCTCTGATAAGCATGTTGCCAGGGGTTTTCAGCAAAATATCTCGGTTTTTCTCAGCGATATGCATCTCTTGCAGAGCTTTGCGTTGGAGTTCATCTTTAAGCAGGTCGCATGCGGGTGTTACTTTGGAAAGCTTTACTTGACTCAGAAGGTCTAGCACGGTTGGCAAGTCAGCGGCATATCTTGGACCTTTAAAAGTTGGAATCCCTGTAGTGTCTTCTATAATTGATGTGTCGCCTCTGATTAATCCCGGAACCAAAATCATGTCAAAATCATGAAGATTTAGTTTTTCAGTTTCTTTCGCAATGTATTTGGGAGTTAACAACGCAGCAACTGGAACTCTTAAGGCAAGAACTTTCGTTTTCACATTGCTTTTTTGAGTATAATGTGTTACCATGTCTTCTGCGAGCAGTCCAGTGATTAAAAGCACTTTCATAATTAGCACCATTTAAGCAGTTAACAATTTTTTGATGATGTCTTCTATTTGTTTGGGTTGTTCCAGAACCGTTATGCCATCCATTCGTTTAAGTTTCTCAACGTTTTCAAAGTCAACCGCTCTGACTCGCAGTTTAATTTTCTCTCCATATTTGACAGCGCTGAAAGGACATGCAGTTATGCACAATCCACAATTTTGGCAGAGTGCCAAGTTTATGTTGGGAATGCCGTTTCGAATTTGTATTGCAGAATGGGGACATATGGCCACAATTGGACATGGCTCGCATAGTTTGCATTCACTTCTTTCAATACGATGAAGTAGGGTGGTTTCAATGAAGCCCGCTTTCTGGTCTGTAGGCACTATGAAAACGGGAACAATGCCCTTCTGCGCTTGAGCGATGGCGTTTGTTACCAGCGTGTCGGCTATACCATACGCAACTTTGGCAACTGTGTTTCCGCTGGCTGGAGAAACAATGAGCGCTTTATAGATTCCTCTAAGAAGTCTTCCAGCGCGTGGAGAACCTGCGCCTTCTTCTGTTTCGGTTAGGATTTCCTGAAGATAGTTTCCATTAGAGATTTGCTCAAGCTGGTTCCAAAGTCCATACGTCCGTACTACTCGGGTTCCAGCCGAAGACAGGTAGGTTGTGACCCTAACCTTGTTGGTTTTGACTACTTTATGCATGATTTCGAAGGTTTCTTTTAGGAAATGGCCTGCACCTGTTATTCCCCATGCGATTGGCACAGACATTTTTGATCCTCCGTTTTGAAGATAAATTAAAGACTTAGTAACTTTTAAACACAACAATTACAAGCCAGCAAAACTCGTAAGCGCACTCCTTTTAAAGGAGCTATTCGTATTCTACTACCTCTGCCAGAAAAAAAATGGTGGATTAACGTGAGTTTTCCAATAGACCTTTTGAGTCGAATCACCGACCTCCAGACTACAAGACCGAATGTTCAACTCAGGCTAACCCGTGTTGGCGTCAAAAACCTAAAGTTAAGTCTACGCATGATTGGAGAAGGCGGTTCGCTTTCGCTTGTGCCAACCGTAGACTTGTTTGTGGATTTGCCAAGCGACAAAAGAGGCGTTCATCTGTCAAGGGACCCAGAGTTGTTACATGAAGTTATTCAAGAACAAGACACCTTCAAAGCAACCACTATCGAAGAATTCTGCGAAACAATTGCACGCCGATTGTTGGACAAACATAAATATGCAAACAGAGCTGAAGTTCGTCTCAAAAGTGACTATATCGTAATTCGAAAACCACCCAGCATTGGCAAGCGCACTCAAGAACCATGCAAAATTTTCGCCACAGTCGTAGCCACCAAAAAAGATGGCCCCATAACCGTGAATAAGATGGTCGGAGTGAGTGTTGTCGGCTTTACAACATGCCCTTGCACTCAAGGGCTTATGAAGGCGTTAACCGAAGAGAAGCTCGGTCAAATAGGTTATGGAAAGAAAGATATCAAGAAAATTATGGAAAACGTGCCACTTGCGACACACACTCAGAGATCACAGGGTATAATTCTCGTACAGGTTCCAGAGAAATTTTCAATTAATATTGAAGACCTCGTTAGAATTGTTGAGAATTCAATGAGTGGACAAACCTATGCTGTGCTGAAGCGTCCCGCTGAGGCTTCTGTAGTTGTAGAGTCTCATGGCAAGGCTCGATTTACCGAAGACGTTGTTCGAGAAATCCTTGGAGCCATCGTGAGAAAATATGCAAACTTTCCAGATGAAACCCGTGTTTTCGCTCAGGTTTATAGCCAGGAAAGCGTTCACAAGCATGACGTCGTCGCTGAAAGAATGGCAACTTTAGGAGAAATCAGACGTGAAATGGCACCAAATGATGCCTAGCCCTATTGTACTATTTTTGTCAACTCAGAAGATGTAACCTTAATGAAGCCCTCGATCCTTTCTCCTCGTCTGGTAATGTTGTAGAGCGGAATATCAACCCTAGAAGCCAACCATTCTAACAACTCCTTACAAATCTTGAGTTTCAAAATTTTCACCTCAACCGACCTAACTTGTTTCTTTGAGTACCTACCCACAACTCGACCTAAATCCATTCCAGCCAACGCTACAAGTTTGGCTCCCATGACTACCGCCAAGAAAACTGCTCTATCACCATCGGTAAAGCCGCCAAAATTGTACACGTTAGGTTTAGGCTCAACCTGTGTAGTTCCGACGACGCTTTTAAACTTAGGAACATACGCCTGAAGTCTGTCGATATTGTCGCCGTGTCCATGAATCACAATAACAGAGCCAAGCCTATCAGCGCGAAACAAATCATTAATGTTGCCATCCAAGTCGGTTACAACCACGCTGGGAACAACTTTAGCCACCTTCAAAAGCGCCGTGGTTGCGCCATCAGCAGATATAATTACACACTTCTTCAATAAGTTCTCCTTTGCTATCTGCTGCAAATCTTCTTCTAAAGATGGACCTGCACCAAAAACCAAAACCGACTGACCAGAAATTAAAACCTTCAATTGCTGCAAGTCAATTGCTCTACTAGATACAAGGCGGCTTAAGACGTCTGTTGCAAGTTGGTCTTTTGAACGGTCATATTCAAAAGTTTTAATAATTTTGTCGTACCATGGCCACCATTCTTTGAGACTTATTCCTGCGTTCATGGGAGCTTAGTCCTTTGTTTTATTGTTATAAGACATGACGTGTGGAAAGTTTTAATTACTTTCCGTTGGTTTTTATGTGCTAAGGTGTTTATATTGAGGGCTTTAGGTATCGACCCTGGTACAAAAAGTTATGATCTCCTCTGTATAGAGGATGATGTAGACAATGTGGTTCTCGACGAGTCCATTTCCAGTGAGGTTGTCGCTAGTGAGCCGTCGCAAGTTTTTGAAATGATTAAGGATGCTGAAGCCGATGTTATTGTAGGCCCATCAGGGTATGGGCTTGAATTTAAACATATATCACAATTCACAAAAGAGGACGTGGCTTTAACAACTCTTGACAAGGTTGGCGACGTCGATATTCCAGTTCTTTCAGGTTTAAGAAAGCTGTTATGGATGATGAAAGAGGCTGGTTTAAACGCTTATTCTGTGCCTGGAGTTGTTCTTTTGCCAACCATACCTTTGCATAGGAAAGTGAACAAGATAGATATGGGAACAGCAGACAAAACCTGCGTTGCAGCCTTCGCCATCTGGGACCAAGCCAAAGAACACGGGATTAACTATGATAAGACAAGTTTAATCTGCGTTGAAATGGGGTTCGGCTACAACGCAGCGATGGCTGTGGAAAACGGACAAATCATCGACGCAGTCGGAGGCACAATTTTCCCTGGTCCGGGCTATCTTACTCTAAGCCAAATGGACGGAGAACTAGCCTACCTTCTAGGCAAGTTCAGTAAGCTAAAACTTTTCGAAGCAGGAGCTTCGTTCATTGCCGCACACAAAATACTAGAAGTCGAAGACTTTGCTGCAAACTTAAATAAAGATGAATACCAGTTGGCTTGGCAAAGCATGACGGAAGGAATCGTTAAAGCCATAGCTATACTGCGTACATCTTTCGAGAAACAACCGATAGAAATCATAGTTACTGGAAGATTATCTCGAGTGGAAAGGCTTCGTAACGACTTAGAGAGAATACTAAGCGAGAAGTTCGGCGTTTCGGTGCGTCGACCACTCCATATTTTCGCGAAGGAAGCTAAGGATGTGGCTCACGGCACAACCCTAATCGCTAACGGAATTGCTGGCGGTAAATACAGCGAATTAGTAGAAGTTATGAAGATTAAAGACGTGAAAGGCACAGTTCTTGATTACATTTTCTTTCCAGACTTTGACAAAAAGGCTGTAATAGAAAACCTGAGAAGTGCCTAAAAAAAAGACAATTCGCTGTCTAATCTACAAGCTTAATATCGGCGCCTCTATTGTTTGCTTTTACATAGAAAACCTTTCCGCCAACCCCTTTATCCAGAAAGGCTTGAACATACGATTGAAGTTTTCGTGCTTGTTTTTCGCCTTGAACAAGCCCATAGAAGGTAGGTCCCCATGAACTTTGTCCCACCGCGTAAGCTCCAAGTTTCAGCATGTGTTCAATGCATTCTTTGGCTACTGGACTGGAGTATTTTCCTCCCTGAACCTCAGCGAAGTATTCTCCGACAATGATTTGAATCTGTGTAAGCGCCTCTCCAAAATTTTCGATGTCATGTTCAATTAGCGAAGGAAGAAGCTTCATCATTGTTAGGCGGCATATCTTGCCCACATCTTGAGCAGGCATTGGAGGCAACCGTCTAAACGCTGGCAATTCTTCTTCGTCGGTGAAACCCCGTTTAACACTTGGAACAGCTACAACAAAAAGCCAGTCTTCTGGAAATGGTTGATGAAAAATTACTGGCGGAAAGCTTTGTGGAATTGGAAAGCGTTTGTTTTTTTCAGTTTTTAATCCGCCTTCAACTATGAATCCGCCTTGTTCAAAAACTGCTGTGCCGACGCCCGAGATAGTTCCTCTTCTCATAGCAAGGGCGAGGTCTCGAATTGAAGCTTCTACATGAAACAGTTTGGCGAGAGCGGTGGCAACAGCTAAAACCAGCTGAGTTCCAGAGCCTAATCCCATATGTTTAGGAATGGTTTGCTTAACATTAATGGTAACTTTAGATTCTATGTGATATTTTTTGAGAAAATGCTCAGCCAGCAACTTTACAGTGTCGCTTTTCTCTCCCTCAACGATAATACTTTGGGATAGTTGAGCCTCAAGAATCACGTTTGGGTAGTTTATGGCTACTCCTATTCCCCCAAAAATTCGTCCCAGATCGCCTCCCAAGTCTATGATCCCCAAATGAAGCCTAGCTGGAGTCTTAACGTAGACTTTCAACTTTCATCCTTCCATGAATTGATTCTCTGAGTTAAATCAGCCATGATTGCAGAGTAGCGCGAATTTGGAGCTATACGATTCACAATAGCGTTGTAATGTTCAATTAACTCTATCAGCCTACGCGCTTGCTCTTGCTTTTGTCTATCGCCAGCTAAGAAAAGCTTGACCCGTGTTGCATGTATAATGGATTCAATTGTTGCAAATGTTGCCCGACAATAGACTTTAGGCAAAAAGCTTGACGTCTTGATAAGTTGGACATCGCATGAAACTTCAGCTCTCTCAGCCCCCAACGATTTTATATCTAAAACAGAAACCTCAACGAAGGCATCCGCCATCCGCAGTCCTGGAGCATCCACGGTTTCCACTTTTTCAAACCATTCAAGTGGTGTTCTTCCCCCTGGGTTTGCTTCTTTGAAGGCTGTACGGTAATATAATTCTGGGTTAGAAGTCACATTAATGACTGCGCATCTTTTCGATTGCAGATTTGCATAAGTCATGGAAGAAGTGTATGGTTGAATAACTATGTGTTTCATGTCTTCTGTTTTTATACCCATAGGCGCAGCGTTAGGCTGTTCGTTCGCATTGTAAGTAGAAACTATCGTCTCCATGATTGCTCCTTTTAAGAAACCTAGATTTGTTAAGTTAGTCATCAAGTCAACTCCAATGTAATATTGCTAATTTAAGGTTACAATAAGTGTAAGAGAACTTTTAGGTATGTCTCTTTTGGTTGAAAAACGAACTAATTATTGGGAATGTTGTCTCAATTAGTTTTACCGCTTAAGAGAAAAATAATAAGCATCCCCTCAAACCAATGCTATTGACACACTCGAAACCGCTTGCTTGTGAATGGTATGAAGGCGAGAGAGGGCGACTTCATCGAAACCTTTGAAGATAGCATATTCGACGTTAAAGGATTGGTTCATCCTCCGAGTAGAGTTGTAGCCTTCCTCCGTTATGTTCCTGATCCAGCTGGTGACCGAAGAAAAGATGGAACAACCTACCGAAAAGTTTACGCCCTTTCTGATCGTTACGCCTTGCTAAAACAGAGTTTTCCAAGATACTTAGTGTACGATCAGGTTTTCAACGAGCATCTTTGCGAGGTCCCTCTTGAAGCTGTGAAATATAATTATCAGCCCACTCGTCGTTTGCGAGATCTCCGCTATGAAGATGAGTTGGATGAGGTGGAGAGAACAGCGTTATGGTTTTTGGAACTTCTGAAGGAGAATGCGGAGGTTCCGTGGAGCAAGCTAGGTATCTCAGGTTCCATCTTAGTGAAGCTTCACACTTCAACTTCTGACATAGATCCTGTTGTTTATGGATCTGAAACATGTTACAAGGTTTATTCAGCTTTGAGGCGGATGATAGAAGATAGGAAAAGCCCTGTCAAGCCCTACAGCCTAAAAGAGTTGAAAGGGCTGTTCGATTTTCGTTCGAAAGATACGGTTACATCCTTCGAAGATTTTGTTCGAACTGATTCTCGAAAGGTTTTGCAGGGCAAATTTATGGATAGAGACTATTTCATTCGTTTCGTGAAGGATTGGAACGAAGTTAAGGAACAGTATGGCACAGTTCTTTACAAGCCTGAAGGCTACGCTAAGATTAAAGCCAAGGTTGTGGACGATTCGGAGGCAATTTTCACTCCGTGTTGCTATAAAATCGAAAACGTGGAATTTCTTGAAGGGCTTCATGTTGAGCCGGTTGAGGAGATCGTGTCTTTTCGAGGAAGATTTTGTGAACAGGCCAAGAGTGGCGAGGTTGTGATTGCCCAGGGCAAAGTTGAAAGGATGCAAAGAGAGGGAGACCGTGAACACTTCAGATTGCTCTTGGGAAACAAGATTTCGGATCATATGATACTTGCATAATTATGCAAATATGCGTGCAATAACGGGAAGCAAACAGACATGGACAAAACAGCAAACAGAAGAAGAAACAAACAAAAGTGACTTTTATTTATTCTTGTTTAGACGGAGGGCTCTTTATGAAAGCGTTGAGAAAAAAGAATATTAAAAAGAAAAAGAAACACCAGGAGAAAATTGGAAAATAGATAAAAAGAATAGCCCGCCATGTAGTGAAGAAATTGAGGTTAGAAATGTTTGGGTTTGGACGCGCGCTATTCTGAAGTTGCGACGTATCTACTGTATGCGCGCGCATAAAACGAATACTTGGAAAAAGGAGGGAAGGTTGAGTTCTTACTTTCATTCTTTGCATCTTGATTCTATGATGTTAAGTATTATTGCTATCGCTAATGCAGTGACTCCCATGAATTGGAGAGTTGGAGATATTTCCTCTACGCGCAAGCTGGATGGTACTGACATTGCAATTAAGAGGAACAAGAAATGGACGAAAGCCACAATCATCAGAATCCAACTAATCACTAATCCTGCCCTCAACTCTACTTTCACCTCAATCCTCTGCAATATTCTCTCCAAAAGTTGAATTGTCTGTTCTATTTGGCTTTAATTATTCGGTTCGCGCGCGCAAGTCGGTGTAATGTCTAGCCAGAACCGATTTGGGCACTCTGCCACAGAAGGCATCCATACGCGCGATGCTTTAGATCTAGAACATTTTTCACAAGCGATATGTCAACAGGCTACGCAATGCCCGCGTAGGATATGGAAACCAATTAGACGAATTTGGCTTGCACACTTGTTGCATTGAACTATCAATTCCTCCAAAGCTTGGCCGTCAACCTTCGTCTCCAGAATGCAGTAAACATCCTCTGTTTCATCTTCAGGAGATATGGTAACACCGCAATTTGGGCAGGGAAACTCTCCGTCCCCTTGAATTCTGGTTAAATCCAGTTTGTATACCAGAGGTTGCTTCTTTTCCTTCTCCCCATTTTTGAGAAAGCTTGGCATTTTTGACCCCTCACAAAAGAGGAAGTGAAAAACATATTACTACATTATTAACACGCAGAAAACACACCTGTATATCCCTAACAGCGCATCTCTGTTTTGAAATCGTTTTGAGTTTTAAATTCCAAATGGAAAGAGAGATGAGGCGTAGTTCCCTAATAAACAGTTTCTTGTAAGTCATATTCAAAAGCACGAACGCGCTGTGCACATATGCATAAATCGATGAAAAACGATGCAGGCTATCGGAGTCAAAGGCGCAAAGTGGGAATTTTCAGAAACTACTCTTAGAAAGGTTTAAGTGAAGTGGCTCGTTTGAACCTTAGGTTTTGTGAGCGCGGGACGCGCGTCTAGTTCTTTAATTCGTCCCCTCCGAACCTGAAAGGAAAGAGAAGAAGAGAGAAAGATGAAGGAAGAATCCCCTCCGCAACCGTTGAAGGTTCAGCAGTGTCCAGAATGCGGGAGCACTCGGCTCATGCGAGATTACGAGTGCGCCGAGATTGTGTGCATGAACTGCGGGTTTGTCGTCGCCACTGAACCTGCGGACCAGGGACCAGAATGGCGTTCTTTTGACAACGAGCAGCATGAAAAGCGAGCTCGAGTTGGAGCCCCTCCCACATTCACCATTCACGATAAAGGCCTTTCCACCATGATCGACTGGCAAGACCGCGACATTTATGGCAAGAGTTTACCTTCCGGGGAGAAGGCTCAGATCTACCGGCTTCGTAAGTGGCAACGTCGCATCAGAGTTTCTGACGCTTCGGAGAGAAACCTTGCCTTCGCCCTTTCTGAAATCTCCAAGATATCTGACAGTCTTAACCTACCCAAAAACATCCTTGAAACCGCGTCCATCATCTATCGTAAAGCAGTTAAGGAGCGTCTCATTCGCGGAAGGTCTATTCAAGGCATGACAGCCGCCGCCATATACGTGGCTACTAGACAATGCGGATTGGCTCGAACCCTCGAGGAGATCGCCCAAGCCTCGAACATGCATAAGAAGGAAGTTGGAAACAGCTACCGGTTTCTCGCAAAACAACTTGACTATTTCATACCACCCTTAAAACCCAGCCAGTACGTAACCAAGATTTCCAACCAGCTAACCATGCAGGGAAATGTTGAAGAAATCGCCCACAAAATCCTCACCTCTGCAAAGGAACTAAAACTCACGTCAGGGAGGGGCCCCACCGGCATAGCCGCAGCCGCCAGCTACATTGCGTCGGTCTTGGCTGGAGAAAGAAAAACCCAGAGGGAAATCGCTGAAATTGCTCAGGTGACGGAAGTCACGATAAGGAACCGCTACAAGGAGTTGGTCGAGCGACTCCTGTTCGTTATATCCATCTAATCTTCCGACTTTTGTAAGCTCCAGCGTCTTCGTTGTGATTATCATTCTTAGTGTAAAAAGATGCCTGTCAACGCTTTCGCGCGCGAAACTACCTTCTAACATTTTAAGTGTGGAAAAAAAAGATGTGCGCGCGCAGATAGACCTCTCCAAAATGTGACTGTTATCTAACAGCCACATATATTTAAAAAGTTTAAATTCTATTGGAATCTCGAAATCTAACTGGATGTGATAGGCGTGGAAAAGGGCAAGTTTTACGTTTTGCCAAAACTACCTTACGGCTACAAGGATCTAGAGCCATATATATCCGAGGAACAATTGAAGATACATCATGAAAAACATCATCAGGGATATGTCAATGGTGCGAATGCGATTTTTGAGCAGCTCGAAAAAGCACGAAAAGAAAACATCGATCTCGATATCAAATCCACATTAAAGACGTTGTCTTTCAACATAGGAGGTCATATACTCCATTCAGTGTTCTGGCCTTCCTTAGCGCCAAGTGGCAAAGGTGGTGGCGAACCAAGCGGAGTCTTAGGCAACGTCCTGAAGAAAGAGTTTGGAAGTTTTGAAAGGTTCAGAAAGGAATTCTCTCAAGCTGCTGCTAGTGTAGAGGGCTCCGGATGGGCAGCACTATCTTTCTGTAGGCAAACCAATAGACCAATCATAATGCAGATAGAGAAGCACAACACCAACATCTACCCAATGTTCAGAATTCTCATGGTTCTTGA
>JAOUPL010000121.1 GCA_029879825.1 Candidatus Bathyarchaeota archaeon | reverse complement strand
TAATTGCTGTGCCCCAGACCCAGAGTGTGACCTAATTCATGGAGGGCAACGTTTTGCATGTCAATCTCCTTCAAAACGTAACCACCTGGGATTCTTGCCGCAAGGCAAACTGTGTTGTTTATTATGATGCAGGGCGGTTTATACACTGCTTGGGAGCGGCCTATGGTTTGTGCGCTTGCACACTCCTCTATCCATGTAATGTAAATATCAAAACCGGAATCTAACGCTTGAGTTATTGTTGGAACCATTTTAATACTTGAAAGATATGCAAAATTGGAATAATTGGATGCAAATTCCTGGATTGCGTTGCCCCACTCCGCTATGGCACGAAGCGACGCGTTGAGATAAGAAGGCTTCCACCAAGATTCACTATCCTGTGGAATTACACAGACGCTTATGGTCGAATGATCCCATGTCGTTCCCTGAAGATCTAAGGAATACTGTGCCTGTGCTTCTGCCTCGCTGAAATCACGCACGACAAACGTTAAGCTCAGGATCAGCAAGACCGATAGGATTGTTTTCGATTTCATTTTTCCATACGCCTAAAGCAACCTTGATAAAGTATTCTGGAGCACCTTAACAAATTTTGCGCGCGCGATATGGGAAAAAGCTACAAGAGGGCCTTTTTTCGTTGAAACCCTAATTTATCGTGTACGCTCATTCCGGAAGAGTTCCATATGTTGAAGGCGCAGTTATAGTTCTGGTTGCGAAAGTCCAACCATTCCGACTAGAAGTCTTGAGAAGGTATCGTGATGTTCCTCTTCTTGACCCAGAATTTCTTCGAATAGTCTTCTAGTTGTTATATCACCTTCTTCATCTGCAACTTTGATCGTCTGTTTGTAAAGGAGTATTGCCTCCTCCTCCGCTTTTACATCCATTCGAAGCATCTCCTCCAGATCGGCCCCAACAAAGATGGGATCTGGTTTTATCGTGGGGGACCCCCCGAGGTAAGCCAGCCTCTCAGCAATTGCTTCTGCATGCTTCATCTCCGTGATAGCTGTCTTCCTAAAAATCTCTTCCACTGCCACGCTGTTGATGCCCGTAACTAAAACATGTTGCCACATATACTGAATAGAAACCTGAAGCTCCCGTGCTATTCCCCTATTCAGGAGTTCCACCAATTTTTTAGATACCGTTCCTATCCCTTCCTCGATTCTTCAAGTACAGCCATTCATTTGAAATGTTGAGTATTTAAATTTATGTTGCTGTTGTGCCACAGTCACACACGTTTAAAAGCTTCCTGCTTCATAACCAAAACGTTGCAGGCGTCTCTTAAACCAATCGAGGAAGGAGGAAGCAAACAACCATGAAGCTTAGCGAACTTGTGGGTTGGGTGATAGGAGCTCTAGATCTGGCCTTCATGGTCTACTCCATAGTCGACTTCACACCCTTCATCTTTATGGTCGGGATGTCCTTAGTCTACATAGCCGTGATGATAATCAAGAACAGGAAATTGAATGCGCGCGCGCCATATAGCAGTTGAAGCTGTTGTTGTAGCGAAATATGGTTGTAGTCGAGTTGAACAATATGCCCTGGAAACTAATACGTGTAAGGAAATCAGGTCGTAAGCCCATAAATGGTCGGCAATGTAAGATCTGCAAACGAGAAATTGTTGACGAGAACGCTTGGAGTAACAGAAACAAGCATCGTTCCAAATATATTTGCAAATTTTGCTTCCCCAAAATATGGGTTAAAACATAAGTCAAACATTAGCGTACGCATTTAAACCCCCTACGCTGGAGATATCTATCGAAAACCCTAATTTTTTCGGGTATCTGACATCTCCATCATCAAAGAATGTATTGGTTTAGTGCTAAATAAAGACCAATGCGTGCGTAGACACATTGATTGGAGTTTTTTAGTACCAAGGTGTGCGCGCGCGTACCCTGTGCTATTCTCGGATGCCATCTGAAACATCATTAAAATTGCAGAATAATGCTTAGACCACCTGATTTTGACGTAGAATTGATTGTTGTTCCTTCAAGGCTTATGTTTCACAGTCGTTTTCACAAGTTTGGACAGTATTCCAAGAAATATAGGCTAATCTTTTGACTTCCCTTTTCCAAAGATTTTAGTAATCAAACGGTTAGATTAGTCAGAGAAGTGTGGTTGAAAGAAAATGAAAGGAGGGCAACTTGGATCCAAAAATCGTTTTCATCACATCGGCATTGTGGTGAAGAATATTTCCGAAGCTATTGACAAGTATGCTGCTGCCCTCGGGATTGACGAAGATAAGGTCGTCGTAGAGGTAATGAGTTACATGACGGGAAAGGGTGAAATGGAGGAATTCAAGTATGCCTTTTTGCCTTTGGCTAAGGGAGAAAACAACTTTATAGAGCTGGTGGAGCCGATCACGCCTGGCCCAACTGCAAGGTACCTGGAAAAGCATGGTGAAGGCTTGTTCCATGTTGCTTTCGAATCGTCTAATATCTCACAAACCCTTAGGGACTTTGAAGAAGCTGGAATACCGGTGGCTGGTACCACACCCACGAAAGAAGTTCTCTCAGTTTTTCTCCATCCAAAGTTTGCCCACGGAGTTTTAATACAAGTCTTAAAGAAAGGCGTTTTCGACAGCTCTGGAAGAATAAGCGGAGAAGTGATTGAGAAGGAAGAGAGTTGATCTGTCTCTTCACATTTTATCCAAATGTGAACTCGCAGTGTTCGTCTCCATTTCCGGCACATTTTTCTTCGCTAACAGTCACAGATTTTTCAAAAAGTTCTGAAAGAAACCCCGTCAAAAAGCCTCTTAAGAAATTGCAGCAAGGCTGACCAGCTTCTCGGCCTCCCTCCGCTTTTCGAACCATAGTCTCCAAGGCATCAGCAACTATGACTTTTCCTGATCCTTTCACAAAGTCGACATCCCTAAAAGTCAGCTTTCCCCAGTTCTCTTTCATCTTCAGTTCAGAAAGACGACGAAGCGCCTCCTCCTTCGTCCCAAACTCCTTCATTCTATTATACGACTGCGCCCCACATCTCACCGCTGCCGTAAACAATATCACAGAAGCCGCTGAAGGAGAAAAAATCAGTTCCAAAGCAGACACCAGATCATTAAAAGTCACAAACTGAAATGAGAAACTATTTTTTGACAATTTCGGCATCCCTTCTCACAGATTGATTATCTCTTTTAACCTAGCGCGCTTATATCACTTTTCAGTTATATAAGAAACTCAAAATGTGCTTCACCATTTTTTGAAGGGTTCTAAAAAGAATGTGAAAATATGGATTGTGTGAGCAAATAAATAAGTGTTCGCAAAAAAAGAGGGGATATGGTTTCTTGATTATGTTTCAAGTTATGCTTTGGGAAGAGTCTCTAGGACTTTGGCGAGGGGTTTGGTTCCAAGGTAGATGTCTGGTACGCCGACCTCACGGAAGATTACTACCGTGATGCCTGTCGTGTCGAGTTTGATGGCCTTTTTTTCTTCCTCGGCTATGACTTGCGTGATTTTCTTCGCCAATCGGTCTTTTGCGTCTTGGGGAAATGCCGGACCAGTTATCTCAACTATTGGCATATTATCTTCAATCCTTTGCGGTTGAATAGGCGGATATGCCCTTTAGCAAGTAATATCGAATAAAGAGAATAAATTTGCGGTTTGCTATGGAAAGGTTAAACAAGAAAAGAGGGAAGGTTAAGCACCACAAAAGATTAGTAGTCGATTCCCTTTCTCGGAGTTATACCCTTAGTATA
>JAOUPL010000144.1 GCA_029879825.1 Candidatus Bathyarchaeota archaeon | reverse complement strand
CGCATAAAATTTTGTTCTAGCCTAAAATGAAAAAATGCAAAGTTTTTGCGCGCGCTAAATGTTTGATGTTCCTTGAGAGATGAAAATGCGCACGCACGCGCATTCTCAGTCTTATTCTTCCCCTCTGGAGGGCATGCCTTCTGCCTTTGGTTTTGTTGCGGCGATCACGTCGTCGATTCTCAGGATCATGGAGGCTACTTCGGCTGCCGACTTTAAGGCCTGCTGCTTGACCCGAACCGGTTCAATGACGCCTTTCTCTAGCATGTTCGTGATGTCGCCTGAAAAAACGTCGACGCCCATTGTATATCCTTTCTTTTTCTGGTGGGCTGACCTTAGGGCCACTAGTATGTCGATGGTGTTGAGGCCCGCGTTCTCTGCCAGGGTTTTGGGGATCGCCTCCGCAGAGTCGGCGAAGGCTTCGATGGCGAGTTGTTCTCTTCCTCCCACTTTTGTTGCGTAGTCGCGGAGCTCTTTTGCTATCTCGGCTTCAACGGCTCCTCCGCCCGCAACGACCTTGTTGTGCTCGATTACATCTGCAACGACGGATAGGGCGTCGTGGATGGCCCTCTCAGCCTCGTCTATCATTTTCTCAAGGCCTGCACGAATTAGCACTGAGACGGATTTTGGGTCCTTGCATTTCTCTATGAAGACCATTTTATCATCGCCGATTTTCCGTTCTTCCACCAGTCCAGCCTCTCCCAAATCTTTGGCTTTCAAGTCGTCTAGGTTGTTGATGATTCTCCCGCCTGTTGCCTTGGCCAGTTTTTCCATGTCTGATTCCTTGGCTCTTGTCGCGGCCATTATTCCCTCCTTGGCTAGGAGGTGTTGGGCTAGGTCGTCGATGCCCTTCTGGCAGATTAGCACGTTAGCGCCTGCCTTTTTAACTTTCTCCACCATGTCCTTGAGCATGCGTGTTTCTTGGTCTAGAAAGGCTTTCATTTGGGTGGGATCGCGTATTCTGATTTCGGCGCTGATCTCGGTCTTCTTCACTTCCAGAGCGGCGGTTATGAGGGCTATTTTGGCTTTCTCGACCCGCTTAGGCATGCCGGGGTGGACTACTTCTTTGTCTAGTATTATTCCTTGGATGAGCTCTGTGTCAGCTAGGCTTTTTCCCTCTTTCTTAATTATTTGGATGTTGTCGATGTCAGCAGTGTTTTTTTCGCCCCTCTGCTCGACGATCTGTTTCACGGCGTCGACGGCGATGTTCGCCAAGTGTTCTCTTGCTTCGCCCATCACCTTGCTCGCCATGGCGGTTACGGCGACCTTACGCAAAGTTTTCCGGTCCTCAATATCAACAGGGATTCCGATCTTTTGAAGAATCTCTTCGGCCTTCTGAAAGGCCTTTCTGTAGCCACTCACAATCATAGTTGGATGAATGTTTTGATCCAAAAGCGTCTCCGCCTTTCCTAGGAGTTCTCCAGCCAGGATCACGGCGGTGGTGGTTCCGTCGCCGACCATGTCATCTTGTGTCTTGGCCACCTCAACTATCATCTTAGCTGCTGGATGTTCTACGTCAATCTCTTTTAGGATGGCAGCGCCATCGTTAGTTATCTTGATGTCACCCATGCTACTGATGAGCATCTTGTCCATGCCCCGCGGACCCAGAGTGGTTTTTACGGCTTCGGCAATAATTCTGGCCGCCATTATGTTGTTTCTCTGGGCCTCTTTTCCCCTACTTCGACCAGTTCCCTCCTTCAAAATGAGAACGGGCTGTCCCGTTTCCGTTGTTGTTAAATACGCCACGTAAATTTCCTCCATTCAATTAAGATTAAATATGGTTTTGGATTAAATAAACGTGCCTATTCTACCGAAAGCGCTTTCTAATTTTGACCTCGTTCTTTCTTATACAAGTGCCTTTAGTGTTTTGCAAGCAATTTCACAAGCAGAAATGTATCAAAAGGTATCAACAAGAGCATTTGTAGCATTTCCTGAGGATGAGATCAATGGCTTCAAATGTGCGCGCTAAAGCCAAAAAAACTAGGCAAATGGTCAAAACTCTTAAATTTTGCAGTTTTAACTTCGTTCTGGAAGGCATAAAATGTTTCAATACTTTGAGGCTGTAAGGGTTGGGAGTTGGCTCGGATGGATTTTCAATTTTGGTTTTGGGAGCGTTCTCTTTGGTGTCTCTCCCTTTGAGATTACTGCAATAGTCCTCTTTGCCTTCTCACTTGCTACGGCCAGCGTCTTCGTTTTGAATCAATACTTTGACCGTGAGGCGGATCGAGAGAACGAGGTTAAGTCAAATCTGCCTGTTGCCTCTGGACGAATAACACCGAGGAAGACGTTAATCTTCTCTTTCTTTCTAGTCGTCTCATGTTTAATTTTGGTGTTCATAGCCAACGTTCATGTTCTCCCTTTGTTTATTGTTTACTTAGGATTATGGACTGCTTATTCCACTCCCCCATTCAGACTGAAAAGTGTACCAGTTGCAGACTTCGTGATTTCAGGTGTAGGCGCTGGCTTTCTGCCATTCTTAATTGGAGGGGGATTGACTGACAAGCTGATCGCCAACATTCCATCAATTATGTGGGGTGCCATGCCGCTGATGCTGATTCAATGTGGTGGCCATATTATCCAAGCCGTTGGAGATTACGAAGCAGACCGTAAAACGGGGGTTCACACTTTTGTTGTTAGGTATGGAAGGAAGAAGGGTGTTATTGTCGCTGGGTTTATGTTTTTGATGGCAAGTTTCTCGCCATTTGTCTATTCGGCTTTTGGTTTACTTCCCTACAGACATT
>JAOUPL010000142.1 GCA_029879825.1 Candidatus Bathyarchaeota archaeon | reverse complement strand
GCATAAACCTCGAAGACATAGCCAAACCAAAATGCTTCTACGTCCTAGACAAGGCGAGGGAACAACTCAAGATTCCAGTCTGGCACGACGACCAGCAAGGAACAGCCACAGTCATACTAGCCGGCCTCATAAACGCCCTGAAGCTCACAGGCAAAAAAATGAGTGAAGCAAAAATAACCATGATAGGCGTAGGCTCAGCCAACACAAGAACAGCCATAGTTCTCATGAGAGCCGGAGTCAAACCCGGCAACATCATAATGGCGGACAGCAAAGGCATACTTCACCCAAACAGAAAAGACACAGAAGCAGAAAAAGAAGAGAACCCATGGAAATGGGACTTCTGCCTAAAAACCAACGCCGAAGCCAGAACCGGAGACGCAGCTGAAGCCCTGAAAGGCGCCGACGTCTGCATAGCCGCCTCCAAACCAGGCCCAGGCACCATCAAAAAAGAATGGATAACCGGGATGGCAACAGACTCCATAGTCTTCGCCTGCGCAAATCCCATCCCAGAAATATGGCCTTGGGAAGCAAAAGAGGCGGGAGCAAAAATTGTGGCAACAGGCCGCTCAGACTTCGAAAATCAGATAAACAACTCCTTGGGCTTCCCAGCAATCTTCAGGGGCGTTTTGGACGTAAAAGCAAGAACCGTCACAGATGACATGTGCATAGCCGCTGGAAGGGAACTAGCGAAATTCGCTGAGGAAAGAGGAATTCACGAAGGAGACATAGTTCCTAGAATGGATGAATGGGAAGTCTTTCCCCGGGAAGCCGTAGCTTGCGCCCTCCAATCCATAAAAGAAGGCGTCGCCAGAGTCAAATTGAGCAGACAGGAACTATGGGACAGAGCAGTTTCTATTATCAAAAACGTCAGAGAATCCACGAGCTTACTGATGAAGGAAGGGCTAATCCCCCCTCCCCCAGAAGAGGTCTAAGAAGATTCTAAAAAGATCAAACAAACCTAACCTACGCCTTCAACAAGGGTTCAGGCATTCTGACAACTCGCAAACCTTTTTTTCCGCAGGTTATCTGATCGCTGAACAGGCTTCTGAATGCAGAAGCAACTTTGGCATCATGCGCTCTAGGGTCAAACAGAAAAAGAGATGTCCCCTTTTCTAGAGCCAACAATTCAAGGGCGTAACGTAGGAAGCCGTAAGTCTTTTCAAAACCAACAAACAAGATTAAACTAGACAAGTTATCAAAAACTGTATTCGAATTCCTCTCAGGATACGCCTTCAAGACTTTGTTCAACGCGTCAAGCAACAGGGAAGAATTGTTCGCAGGCAGAAGAATGGTATTTTTTGAAGCGTTTGCTTGAGGAGTTGAGACACTCTGAGTTAAAATCAGAAATCTGACGTCGCTCCTATTGCTCAAAGCGGAATGGATGGCGCTACCTTTACTCGTAAACACCGCCGCAGATTCAGCGTTTGCCAAGGCTTCGTCAACAAAATCTTCAATGGCTCTCTCATAGTCGGACGCGGGGTCAAATTCAAGGAGAATATTTTTTCCAACCACCTGCCCATGAGCTAGCCCCAGGGCCTTCGAGAATACTTCCCTATTCTTAATCAAACCAGTTGGACGAGGTGCATGAGTAGTTGTGTATAGTCTCTCGAATAAGCTTTCTAGAGTGGTTGTCTTCCTGAAGGCGTAAGCTATGATTCCAAAAAAAGCAAGGTTAAATAAATGACTGATCTCAATTATCTGAACGTTGAGAGCTGGTAGTAAACCGTGGAAGATGATTAATGTCAATCCTATGCCTATCCAGCCCACTCCAAACCAGTTTAACACGCCGGCTAGTTCTGTTTGTTTAAACTTACGACCAGCATGTAGGAAGAGCATGCAAGGATACGCTATGAATGCAAGTAGAACAATTGCTAGACCAACTAGGTACCACGATTCATAAACCGAGTCATAGATTAATTCTCCCCACACATTTTGCATTTGTTGGACTTGCCAGGGACAAAGAACCCACGTTAACAACAAAAAAAGAATCACGTATCCCTTGTAGATGGTTGAAACAATATACAACTTGTTTGACAGAAACGTCTTCCAAGACAATTTCGGTTGTTCCTTCCTGCAAAGCGCTAATGCAAGTTGTTCGACTGCTATCGTGACGATCAGCGCGGATGACAATCCGATTTTTGAGTTGAAATTGGCTGCGGATTCTGTGTTGAGCAAATGGTTTTTGAGGTAATCTGAGAAAACGATCGTCCAATATGCCAGAAACGTGGCAACGAATAATATTTGTACCGACTTAAAGTAAGACACCGCTTGACGGAGAATGAAAACTATCATGGCTGCTAAAACAGATAGGAAAACTATGTTAAGGATCAGTGCAATCATGGGATTCTTTCCTTTATGATTTCACGCAGTAGATGGTACGACTTAGCCTCCAATCGGTCTATAATCAAATGAATTCATGAATCTTATGAAAGGAAAATATAGATTATGAGCCTTCAAGAATCGGAATCGCATATTTGATGACTAGTCCAAGAAATATTTGAATTGAGTTTTAGACTAAACGAAGGTTCACGCGCGCGAAACAATAGACGCAGAGGGGTTCAGGTAGAAAAGCAGTTAACAGATATTCTTTGAACAATCACAGTTGAAAAGAACTCTCCTATTCACATTTCCTCTTTTTTGTTTCCACTCAGAATGTGCCTACAGAACTTTAGAATACCTCGGCCAAATTCGGTAATAGGGCGCACGTGCGACTAAAGTTTAGAAAACGTTTAGTTGCTCTAGGTTGCCCCTGATTTCCGGTGCGCCCCAT